>JAEZMC010000154.1 GCA_023435805.1 Bacillota bacterium
CACAGCCGATTTATTCCAGAGCGAAGGAGGACCTGGACACTTTTCTGAACAGGATTCCCGCTATCGGGAAAAGTGCGGTGCGTGCTCTTGACAGAGCAAAGGGCACGATCAAATATATTGTTATGCCGGGCATGATCTTCGAGGAACTGGGTTTAAAATATCTGGGGCCGATAGACGGCCACGATATAACAGAATTGACAGAGGTGCTGGCAAGCGCCAAAAGGCTGAAAGGCCCGGTTCTGATACACGTCCGTACGCAGAAGGGCAAGGGATACCGGTTCGCTGAAAGCAAACCACAGGATTTTCACGGCGTTTCTCCTTTTGAAATAGAAACAGGTGAATTAAAGAAAAATAACGGGCTGACCTATTCCGAAATCTTCGGCAATAAAATGGTAAGCCTTGCGCAGACTGAACCCAAGCTGGCGGCGATTACAGCAGCCATGCCGCTTGGAACCGGCCTTGAGGAATTCTCCAAAAAGTATCCGGAACGCTTTTTTGACGTCGGCATTGCGGAACAACATGCCGTGACCTTTGCTTCAGGCCTTGCGAAAGCAGGTATCAAACCGGTGGTAGCCGTTTATTCGACTTTTCTGCAGCGTTCCTATGACCAGATCGTTCATGATGTCGCGCTGCAGAACCTGCATGTTGTACTGGCCATTGACCGGGCCGGCATAGTAGGGGAGGACGGTGAAACTCACCAGGGGCTGTATGATTTGTCCTATTTGAACCACATACCCAATATGACTATTGCAGCTCCCTGTGATTACAACGAGCTGGAGGCATTCCTCGAATATGCCGTCAACGGTTTTAATGGCCCTATTGCCATAAGATACCCGAGGGGCTCTGGAAAAAGGCAGCTCATACCGGTTTCCGAGATCCGGCATGGGAAAGGCGTCAAGCTGAGCACGGGAAAAGACCTTTCCATCATTGCTGTGGGCAACATGGTGGAAACTGCACTGTCCATTGCCGAAAACCTCAGCGGAAAAGGCATCTCAGCTGAAGTAATATACAGCAGATTTGTCAAGCCGCTTGATACAAAGCTCATACTGGAAAGTGCGGCTAAAACGGGTGTGGTTGTTACGATAGAGGACAACACTGTTATTGGCGGTTTCGGAAGCAGTGTGCTGGAGGTTCTGAACAAGCACCGCTTCAATGTCAAAACGGGCGTATACGGTTTCCCGGATCTACCCATTCTGCACGGCTCCAGAAACGAGCTGTATGAAAAATACGGAATGGATTCAGATTCCCTTACCCGTGAGATTTTGCGGCTGTTAAAAAACAAATAGCAGAAGCGGCAGCCTATACCATTGTTTATAATATGACTGAAAATAGAATGAGACGACTCCACGGGAGGTATTGTTTGGAAAAGGAAAGACTTGACATATTGATGGTTCGAAAAGGCTTGTGTGAAAGCCGGGAACGTGCAAAAAGCTCGATTATGGCCGGACTTGTATACGTCGACGGAGTACGGGCGGACAAAGCAGGCAGCAGCTTTGGTCCGGATGTGAAAATTGAGCTGAAGGAGAATCCCAACCCATATGTCAGCCGAGGCGGATTGAAGCTGGACAAGGCGGTCAAATATTTCGGAATCGAACTGGCGGGCCGTCGCGCCATCGATGTGGGAGCGTCAACAGGCGGTTTTACGGACTGCATGCTCAAGCAGGGTGCGGCAAAGGTGGTCGCCATTGATGTGGGTTATGGACAGCTGGCCTGGCCGCTGCGAAATGATGAACGGGTAATCAACCTTGAAAGGACCAATATACGTTACGTCAAGCCAGAAGATATCGGTACGCCGGCGGATTTTGCATCCATCGACGTATCGTTTATTTCGCTCAAAAAAGTGCTGCCGCCGGTTTTGGAGCTTTTGGACAAGGAACATGGCGAGGTGCTGTGTCTCATCAAGCCGCAATTTGAAGCAGGACGTGAAAAAGTCGGAAAGCACGGTGTGGTGAGGGATATTTCAGTTCACAGACAGGTAGTGGAAGAAGTCGCCGCTTTTGCAGTCGGTATCGGTTTCGGTGTAAAGGGCATCACCTATTCGCCAATCAAAGGTCCGGAGGGCAATATCGAATACCTTTGCTATCTGTCATTAAAAGGCGGTTTAAAAGAAATTCAGGAAATATTGCCGAAAATTGACGAGGCAGTCAGGCTTTCACATGCAGAATTGAATTAAAACAGATAATAGGTTATAATGTTTTTGAATAATTATGCAAAGAGGTATGAATGAAAACCATCGGAATCATCACAAATGTTGACAGAGACAAGGATTTTACATATACAAGGCTTCTTGCTGACAGTATTGTTAAAAGAGGCGGCAGAGTAAAGGCGGATGCAGAAATGGCCGCAACTGCCTGCATTGACAGTCTGTGTGAAGCGGACGACGGGGATTTCGAAGGCTGCGACCTAGTGGTTTGCCTTGGCGGGGACGGAACGTTTCTCAAGGTCGCAAGGAGGATCTATCGGAAAGAAATACCGATATTGGGCATTAACCTTGGAAATCTCGGGTTTCTTACAGAAGTGGACAGAAATGATATCGATTATGCCATCGGGCAGCTTTTTAATGATAAATATGTCATAGAAGACAGAATGATGCTGGAAGCTGCCATACACCGAAAAGGAAAAGAGACGGTGCATGACATTGCGCTGAATGATGCAGTCATTACAAGAGGCGCCATTTCACGGATTATTCATGTTAAGACTTATGTCAACGATGTATTCGTGGATACCTTTCCGGGTGATGGTGTGATCGTATCAAGCCCTACAGGCTCCACTGCCTATACATTGTCTGCAGGCGGCCCGATTGTCGAGCCGGACACAAATTTAATGCTGATCACGCCAATCTGCCCTCACATTTTATACTCAAGATCCTTTGTAACCAAAGCCGATAGTGTAGTTAAGGCAGTAGTAGACGAGGATTTCCACCACAATGCCATTGTTGCCCTCGACGGGCAGGAAGGCCATGAAATTAAAGGCGGAGACATGGTGGAAGTCAGAAAATCACCTCATTCTATTAAACTTGTCAAAATGAATTCCCTAAATTTCTTTAACATACTCAGAACCAAAATATATTACAGAGGAGAGAGTTTAAAGAGAGATGAAATACAGCAGGCATGCAAAAATATTGGAGCTGATTGATAAATATCAGATCGAAACACAGGAAGAGCTGGCAGAAAAGCTCAAGGAACATGGAATGGATGTCACTCAGGCAACCGTATCCAGGGATATCAAGGAGCTTAGACTGATCAAGGTCATGGTCGACGGCGATCACTACAGGTATGCACCGATATCCCACACTGAAGGATCCTTCACAAACAGGCTGCTGACGATTTTTACTGAATCCTTTGTAAGCTGCGATTATGCCAATAATATCGTGGTAGTCAAAACGCTTCCGGGTATGGCCCAGGCATCCGCTTCTGCGGTGGATACGCTGAAATGGACCGAGATCGTTGGTACCATCGCGGGCGACGATACCATCATGGTGGTGTGCAGGGCGGAAAAAATCGCAGAGGAACTGGTTAATAAGCTAAGCAAGATGATTAAGTAAGGTTTTGTGACGGTTTGGCAAATGTCTGAAAGTTGGGGGGCGAATATGCTTTTACAGCTTGATATTCATAACATTGCACTGATTGAAGAGGTTCACATCGAACTGGGTGAAGGCCTGAACATTCTGACCGGAGAAACTGGAGCAGGCAAATCCATCATCATTGACTCCATTAACGCCATATTGGGCGAACGTGTATCGAGGGAAATCATCAGAACCGGCTCGGACAAAGCTCTGGTTGAAGCAGTATTTCAGATCGACACCGGTCGCTTCCGGGATCTGCTGGATGAATTGGGCATGGAACCGGAAGAGGACGGCACACTGATCCTGTCCCGGGAGCTGTCGCAGTCTGGAAGGAATACCTGCAGAGTGAACGGCAAGATGGTGGCAGTTTCATTTTTAAAAGCGATAGGTGAACGTCTGATTGATCTGCATGGCCAGCACGACAACCAGTCACTTTTAAAAATAGAAAATCACATCGACCTATTGGATTCGTTCGGTGGTA
>JAEZMC010000223.1 GCA_023435805.1 Bacillota bacterium
GGTTAAACAGTATGACTTTTTCCTCTCCGGCTTCCTTCGCCATGATCGCCTCGTCCACCGCCGCCCTGATAGCATGCGAGGATTCAGGTGCCGGGACGATACCCTCGGCTCTTGCGAACATAACCGCCGCGTCAAATACCTGTTTCTGACCGTAAGCAACCGCTTCAATCAAGCCGTCATGGTAAAGCTGGCTGACAATAGCAGAATCGCCGTGGTAGCGCAGACCGCCCGCATGTATTCCTGCAGGCATGAAGTCATGTCCGAGCGTATACATTTTTGCGATAGGCGCCATTTTGGCCGTATCGCCGTAATCATATGCAAATACGCCCTTGGTAAGGGTCGGACATGCTGTTGGCTCTACAGCGACAGCTCTGACCTTGGTGCCTTTGAATTTGTCCTGCAGGAACGGGAAGGCTATTCCTGAAAAATTGGTGCCGCCGCCGCAGCAGGCGTAAATGACGTCAGGATACTCATCGATTTTCTCCAGCTGCTTCTTCGCTTCAAGCCCGATAACGGTTTGATGCAGGCAGACATGGTTCAGAACACTGCCAAGGGAGTAGTTTGTATCGTCATGCGTAGCGGCGTCTTCAACCGCTTCGCTGATGGCGATGCCCAGACTGCCCGTGGATTCCGGATCCCTTTCCAGAATCATCCTGCCCGCATGTGTCAGCGTACTGGGACTGGCATGGACAGAGGCGCCGAAGGTCTGCATGAAGGAGCGTCTGTAAGGCTTCTGCTGATAGCTGACCTTTACCATATACACTGTACATTCCAGGCCGAAATGATTGCAGGCCATGCTCAGCGCACTTCCCCACTGCCCGGCCCCTGTTTCGGTGGCCAGCCGCTTTATTCCCGCCTGCTTGTTGTAGTACGCCTGCGCCAGCGCGGAATTGAGCTTGTGGCTGCCTGTGGCATTAACACCTTCATATTTATAATAGATTCTGGCGGGAGTATCCAGGAGCTTTTCCAGATTCCTTGCCCTGTAAAGCGGAGATGGTCTCCACTGCTTGTACATTTCCCGTATTTCATCCGGAATGTCAATATATCTTTCAGTTGACATTTCCTGTTCAATCAGCGCATCAGGAAATATGGCTTTCATTTCGCCTGGCGTCAGCTGTTCACTTGTAAATGGGCTGTAGTAGGGCGCCGGTTTGTTCGGCATGTCTGCAACGATATTATACCATTGCTTTGGAATTTCAGACTCTTCTAAAAGAACCTTGACGACATCATTCTGACTCATCTTGCTCATCTCTCTCATCTCTCCTCGTCTTATTTAGTTAGGAATGCTTTACATATGAGCATTATTTTATACCAATTCAAAATGAAATGCAATTACAAAATGCTTTTTTCCGTTAATCTTCATCGTTTCCGGTTTCCGCCGCCGAAGCATCCGTTTCACCTCCGTTGTCCTCATCGGCTGCCGATGTTTTCATTCCGTAACGCTTTACAACCAGCTCGATGCCTTTTGCCGACGCATAGGAGGACATTTCGGCAAGCAGCCTTTCATTTGCTTCGGATAGCTTGTTCTGCGGTATGACCAGCAACAGTTCCCTGGACGTTATATCATTGCCGCGCACTACTACTCCGCTGCTGCCCCATGGAGTATCCTGGCCCTTAAACGCAGACAGCTCCTTCAGGTAACCGGTCAGCGTCTTTTTTGCGTTATCTCCTGTCTGATAGCTGTCGGCGGTCAGGTCCATGCTCTTGATCATGACAGCCCGTCCGGTTTCATATCTGGCAATAACCGGGAAGCTGACAGGCAGGTTCGCTTCAAATAATCTGCGTATTTTCAAGCCTCTCTGAAAATTGCTCAGAGACCAGATACTGTCAGTGGCTTCTTCATCATGTCTGCTGCCGGCTTGATCCCCTCCCAGCCATGCTTTTGCTTTTGCGCGCTGAAAAAATTCCATTACCCCGCCGGTTCCGAACTGGTCGGGTAAGGGCAGCCTGACTTGATATCTTACGATAATGTCAATCTCTTCCGACTCATCAGCCAGAAAGGATGATTCGGAAAAGTCCAGACCTTCCATTCCTCCCGCAATATTCAGCGCTTTAAGACGGGTGTCTGCATCTCCTGTTTTCTCCGTTACCAGGTACCTTTTCATGTTGAGCCTGACCACCGGAAGAAACAGCTGTGTTTTCGCATCCTTAAAAGCGCCGCTGGCCACATAGCATGCAATGCTTTTTAATTCCTCCAGCGGATCGGAAACGCCTTCCGCCTGTTCAAGCATGTTATTAAAGCTCTGCTCCGCATCGGCCAGCAGGTCAATGCTGTCGCCGACACCCGGCAAGCCCTGTTCTGTGGGGTTGACCATATTTTTCAAGCTTTTGTAGGTATCAAAAACACTCCCAATCTGCCCCCTGAACAATTCGGCCTTGCTGTTGATTCCGTCTCGTGCCGTGTCATGGATGTCCCTGATACCGCTGACATGATAAATGTAGCCTGCCGATGCAATCTCGGAGGCGGTTTCATCAAGGGCGTGCTGTATCAGTGTATAGGAATATACTGCTTTAATAATAAAAACCACTGAAAAAAAGGCGCACAGCAAAACCGGCAAAACCAGTGCTGCCTCCAGTGTTATTGAACCTTTCAGCCTTGAATCCGCATTAATAGCCTTCATATACAAGCACCCTGAACTTATGCCTTCCGTCCTTTGTCTTTACCGTATCACGTGTAAATAACCGTGTGATGAACAGGTATTTCATGGAAACCGCTGCCTCAACCCGAACAAAGGTATTACACCCGGTCATGGTGAACCCGTTCCCGGTTTTGTCCATGTTCAGCTGGATCAGATCCTCGACCCTGTCCAGCTTTTTGTTCTCATCCATAGCCAGTAAAAATAGCCTGAGGTAATCATGATAGTTAAAATACAGCCTGGCGTCGGTTTTAGGTCCCGATGATGCCGGCAGGCCCACATCAAGCTTCCAGTCGCCCTGCAATTTATATATTGGGACGGATTTTCCCGCCATGAGCTCCGACAGATCGATCATTGCTTCACCCATTCCCCACCCGCACATGATCAGGTTGGAAAGCACCGGTATGCCCGCACCGCCCGTCCACCAGCCCGCAACAGCTGTGGCAATACTTGCCGCCACGGTTTTCTTTTTTCCGTCCGCATACACATGGAGTGTATTTAAACCGAACCGTACCAGCAGCAGCTCTCCCTTTGTCATGATATTGTTCAGACTTTGTGACGCATTGCCGTGCAGCACATACTCCACCTCACAGTCATAATAGGTCGGGAGGCCGTCCTTCTCAGTTCCGTGAAGGTTCGTGTCCTTCTTTGTCACATCTCCCTGCTTTTCAACCGGGACCGCATTCTTAAAAGTCCCCATGATGTATTCGTTCAGGTAAATATTGTCTCGCAAAGCGGCAGCTCCACCGGATACCAGGTTTCCAATACCGGAAATGAAACCGAGTGCATTCTCCTGGAACATCCCTTCTTCGTCGTATAAATCCACTTCTTCACCAACGTTCTGCAGGTTTCCGCCGTAAGCCGCCGCTGCCGGTGTTTCCCCGCTCCTGTCTGTGTCCGGCCTGCCGCCGAGGTAATCAGCATCCTCTTCTTCGAAGCTTCCTGTTGTTTTCTTCGTTCTGGAGGGAAGAAGCTGTTCATCCACGCCCTCCTCAATAAAATTGACGTCCTTCCATATTTTTTCGGCTATGAAGTCCTTTACGGCTTCAGCCTTGCCGGACCTCGGATCGGCCGTGTTCCCTCCCCTGTCGGGCTTTGAATAATTGTATGTGATTGCGGAGTACCGCTTTACCATATCAAGCAGTTCCTGCGGCAAGCCGGCAACGGAGGTACCGGAAGCTCCGCTGTTCACGCCTGCCTCGTCCAGCTTGGCCGCCAGTCTTTTTAGCAGGTCGCTGTTCTTCCCGACATTTCCCATTATTTCTTCAGCCCGTTGCCCGTCCAGAATAAGCTGCTTCAGCCCTTCCAGCTCCGTTCGGGTCTGTTCTTCAAAGCCGCCGGAAAAGGTTCCGCCTTCAGTGCCGAAATTGGCAGTCAGGTACTCCTCCAGCTCGGCAATGGATGCCTGCGCACTTCTGCCCTTCTCAACAATACTGAGGATATCCTGGATGGCTGCATCATTTGCGGTAATATAATCGTTTGTCATGGAATACCGTAATTCGCTCCATAACTGCTGCAGCTGGCCGTAAATCTCGGAACAGCTCTGCCGCAGCGTGTCCCGCTCCGTTTTAAGGTTATCCAGTCTGCCGGCCGTATCATTTCCATTGCCGTCCGCAGCATCGCCATGGGTATCAGCCGTTCCTCCCCTGTTTGTATCGCTGCCGGTACTGCCGGCTGCATCAGACTCAAGATCGTTTATCTGTCCATTGACTGTTTCGAGGCTGCTTTGAGCGGCAGAAAGACCGGACACCAGCGCGTTGAATTGTTGAAATGCACTCTCCCAGCAGCCTCCCATATTGAAGCCGTTGATAAATTTTTCTCCCGGCTTTCC
>JAEZMC010000284.1 GCA_023435805.1 Bacillota bacterium
GAACTGGAGGTTGAAAAGCTGCTCGGCATCAATGGCAAGCCTGAAATTGAAAAATTCGGTGTTGAACCGTTTATTCATCAATGCAAGGAAAGCGTCTGGAAATACAAGCGCGAATGGGAGGAGATGAGCGACCGCGTAGGCTTCTGGGCTGATATGGAAGACCCCTACGTCACCTATCACAATTCCTATATCGAATCCGAATGGTGGGCGCTGAAACAGATCTGGGAAAAAGACCTTTTGTATAAGGGCTACAAGATTGTTCCATACTGTCCCCGCTGCGGCACATCACTGTCCAGCCACGAGGTTGCACAGGGCTACAAGGATGTAAAGGAAGCCTCCATATTCGTAAAATTCAAGGTGAAGAACGAGCCTGGAGTTTTCCTGATGGCATGGACCACGACACCCTGGACGCTGCCTTCCAACGTGGCACTGACGGTCAATCCGGAGGAAACGTATATACGGGCAAAATGCGGGGAAGAGACATATATCCTCGCACAGGCACTGGCACCTTCGGTACTGAAGGATGAGTACAGTGTTGTGGCAAGCTGCAAAGGAAAAGAGCTTTACGGTATGGAATACGAGCCGTTATTTCAATTTGCACAGGTAGAAAAGAAAGCGTTTTTCGTTGTGTGCGACAGCTTTGTCACGCTGACTGACGGCACGGGTATCGTTCATACGGCGCCTGCCTTCGGTGAGGATGACGCCAAGGTGGGCAGGGACAACGACCTCCCATTTGTGCAGCTGGTCAACGAGCAGGGCGAATTTGTGGAAGCGGTAACACCGTGGAAGGGTGTATTCGTCAAGACAGCGGATCCGGACATTATCAGGGATCTTTCCGAACGAGGCCTCGTTTACAAGGTCATGGACTATGAGCATTCCTACCCGTACTGCTGGAGATGCGACACACCACTGTTGTATTACGCCCGTGATACATGGTTTATCAAAATGACGGCCATCAAGGATAAGCTGATCAAAAACTGCAACAGCATCAACTGGCTGCCGGACAATATCCGTGAGGGGCGCATGGGCAACTTCCTGGAAAATGTGGTAGACTGGGGCCTCAGCCGCTCAAGATACTGGGGAACGCCGCTGCCCATCTGGGAATGCCGCTGCGGCCACCGCCACCTGGTCGGCAGCATTGCCGAGCTCAAGGAAATGGGAGAGGATGTGCCGGACGATATCGAGCTGCACAAGCCCTTCATTGATGCGGTGCTGTTGAAATGTCCGGAGTGCGGCGGAACGATGAAAAGGGTGGCCGAAGTCATCGACTGCTGGTTTGATTCGGGCGCCATGCCTTTTGCACAATGGCACTATCCTTTCGAGAACAAGGAAAAGTTTGAAGAGAACTATCCCGCGGATTTTATCAGTGAAGCCATTGACCAGACAAGAGGCTGGTTCTATACGCTGCTGGCCATATCGACACTGCTGTTCGAAGAACCGGCATTTAAAAATGTCATTGTGCTCGGGCATGTAAACGATAAAGATGGTCAAAAAATGAGCAAGCACAAGGGAAATGTAGTCGACCCGTGGACAATATTGAACAAGCAGGGCTCCGATGCCGTGCGCTGGTATTTCTATACCGGCAGCGCGCCGTGGCTGCCCAGCCGTTTTTACGAGGAAGCCGTCAGTGAGAGCCAGAGGAAGTTTATGGGCACGCTATGGAACACCTATGCCTTCTATGTGCTTTATGCCAATATAGACGGATTCAATCCGCTTCAATACAAGCTGGAGCAGGATAAGCTCGCCGTTATGGATAAATGGGTGCTGTCAAGGCTTTATACGCTCATTGGCAAAGTGGATAAAAATCTGGAAAATTACCGTATCACCGAATCAGCCAGAGACATACAGGCCTTTGTGGACGATCTGAGCAACTGGTATGTGAGAAGGTGCAGAGAGCGTTTCTGGCAGAAGGATATGAACCAGGACAAAATCAACGCGTATATGACGCTTTTCACAGTGCTGGTGGAGCTTTCCAAGACAGCGGCGCCTTTCGTTCCGTTTATCAGCGAAGCGATCTATAACAACCTTGTTTTAAGCGTTGATCCCAATGCGCCTGAAAGTGTGCATTTATGCGATTTCCCGTTGGTTGAGGGCAGGTATGTCGATACGGAACTGGAAGAAAACATGGACAGGGTACTGAAGCTGGTCGTGCTGGGACGCGTATGCAGAAATACGGCCAACATCAAAAACCGCCAGCCTGTTGGTAAAATGTATATCAAGGATAGCAGGGGAGAGCTGCCGCAGATGTACAGGGAACTGATCGCCGATGAGCTGAATGTCAAACAGATCCGGTTTACGGAGGATGCAACCCACTTTACCACCTATAAATTCAAGCCCCAGCTGAGAACGCTTGGTCCAAGGTATGGGAAGCTGGTGCCGAAGATCGGAGAGTATCTGTCAAAGGCTGACGGCAATGAACTGATGGGCCGTTTCGAAAAGGATGGAAAAGTGGCATTTGAGCTTGAAGGAACGGCTGTGGAGCTGGAGCTTCCAGACGTGCTGGTAGAAACAGCCCAGAAGGAAGGCTTTGTATCTGAAAGCGACCGGGATGTCACCGTGGTGCTGGATACAAACCTGACGCCAGAACTGGTGGAGGAAGGCTTCGTCCGGGAGATCATCAGCAAGCTGCAGACCATGCGGAAGGAAGCAGGCTTTGAGGTGCAGGACCACATTCGTGTATATTTCGGGTCCAATGAAAGAATCAGCGTCATCATTGAGCGCAACAGCACGCTGATCGGTGAGGAAGTGCTGGCAGATGAGCTGCTGCCAGCAAATGGCGAGGGCTACAGCAAGGAATGGAATATCAACGGAGAGAATGCCTGCTTCACTGTTGCAAGGATATAAATGCAGTAAAAAGGCTTAATTTTGACGGGGAGATGCTTAAGAATGGAAACGATCCATGTGGACCTCGGAGAGAGAGGTTATCCGATATATATCGCCACGGATTTTGACGGGCTGGGAAAGGCCTGTGCCGACGCCGGGTTGAATGGAAGAATGATGATTGTGACCGACAGCAATGTTGGGAAGCATTACTGCGATGCATGCATCAAAGCACTTTCCGCAAACGGAGCAGCGGTGTCCTGCCATGTTATTGCGGCAGGGGAACAGAATAAAAATCTTGATACGGTCCGGGAGATCTATGAAAAGCTGGTTGCAGACAGCATGGACAGGAAATCCGTACTGGTTGCTCTGGGTGGCGGCGTAGTGGGCGACATAGCCGGATTTGCCGCGGCAACCTTTATGCGCGGCATTCCCTTCATACAGGTGCCAACCAGCCTTCTTGCCCAGGCAGATAGCAGTATAGGCGGCAAAACCGGAGTAGATTTCGAGGGCAGTAAAAATATGATAGGCGCATTTTACCAGCCGCGTTTGGTTTATATCAATGTCAATACACTGCGGACGCTGCCGGTCAGGGAACTGAGATCGGGACTTGCGGAAGTCATCAAGCACGGACTGATCCGGGACGGAGATTTTTATGAATACATCGATTACAATCTGAACAAAATCTACAGCCTGGATGAGAGTGTACTGAAGTATATAACCAGAAAGAACTGCTCCATTAAAGGCAATGTGGTGGAACAGGACGAGCGGGAAGGCGGATTGAGGGCTATTCTCAATTTTGGTCATACGATCGGCCATGCGGTGGAAAGTGTTTCAGATTTTTCTATGCTGCACGGAGAAAGCGTGGCAGTGGGCATGGCTGGTGCGTACAGGCTTGCGCTGAAGCTTGGCATGGTGGATGGGACAGCAGCGGCAAAAGTGGAAAGTACGCTGAAAAAGGCAGGGCTTCCGGTTAATGCATCGGGAATGGATGTCAACGCCATTATGAACAGGATGCTTTACGACAAAAAAGTAACGGATGGTACGCTGCACTTCATCCTGCCGAAAGGTATAGGAGAAGTCGTTCAATATGCATTGAAAAACGAGGCTGTTCTAAAAGAGGTCCTGACGGAGCTTGTATAAAAAACGTCGACCGTTATGAATAGATAAAGTTTCGTAAAAGGGTTCGGAAGATAAGCTGCGGCTACTGCAGTAAAGATCCGGACTCTTTTTCTCATTTTTTCTTAAAATCCTCCTGTTATAAAAAACCGTTAAGTTAGATACTCTATACAATATGATTGGAGCTTGCTTAACAGCTCGAGCCCCAAAAATAAAGAATAAGAAGCATTGGAAATACCCGGAGGCTGACATGGCGATCATACTTGCGACGGAGCTGCAAAGAGACCTTGAGGCGCTTTATAAAATTGCAGGGGACTTGTTGAATGAACTGGAGATGCAGGAAGCAGAGAATAACGTGAAAAGCATGCAGCAGCAGCTTGACCTGGTCAAAGCCAGGCTTGAAGATATTGCCGGAACGCTGCAGAAAGACATCTATACAATCAGGCATATTATCATGAAAAATAAAGCCGGAATGCATGGTGCATAATGTCGGACAGCTGGAAGAGGTGGAAATTGACCTGGTCAGAAGGAATAACAATTTTAAAGTAATAAAT
>JAEZMC010000338.1 GCA_023435805.1 Bacillota bacterium
CTTCTTGGACTTCACAGGTAATTTCTCGTAATCCTCGTCAGTAACAATGATGTATTTATCCTTTTCATATTCATAACCACGGACGATTTCGCCGGGATCGACCTCCTGATGGCAGGTTTCACAATATTTTTTATACCGGATGCGCGTATTGCATTTTCGGTGCAGTTGATTAAACTTCACGTCATTGGCGTCCGTCGTTGCCGTATATACGTTTACGGGGAAATAAACCATTCCAAAACTGATGGAGCCCTTCCAGCTTGCTTTCAAAATAAATCACCTCGTTATATTTTGCTGCGAAATGATGTTATTATCCAACAAAAAAGCACTTGCAGAAAGAAATTCTCCGCAAGTGCTTTCAGCCCGAAACGTCCTTGATGATATAAACGGGTATCGCTCGGTTCAAACCGGCGACAACCGGAATTATCCGGTATAGCTTTCAGATGTGACGATACCGATGGTATTGGTTTTACCGTCCCATGTCACACCGATGTTCATGGCTTTTGCGATATCTCTGAGCTTGAAGTAGTTGTTCCCGCCGATGGTATAAGCTGTCAGCGAAAATATGTATATTTGAGTCAACACAACAAGGAACTTTATGCCTTTTAGATCGTCATATGTCTTGAGGATATTTGGGAGGGAATGTGTGAAATGAAAAGATCGGGTTTATCCGGCTGTCTTTGGAAAGAAATGATATTATTGGGGGCATTGCTGCTTATACTGACCGGGTGCCGGGCTTCAATGGACGATGCGGCCGTTAACGTACTTCGGAATGGGAGTGCGGCGGTTGCTGAACAGCAGGAGACTGCGGCTGCGCCCGGGAGCGACGGACAAGAGCTGCCGGTGACCGAACCGGCGGAGGACGTGGATGCTTTGCCTGCGCAAAGCGAATGGCATAACGCGGAGCCGGCGAGCGGGGCAGACAGCAAATTGATTCAACAAGAGAAAACCTTTGCTGAGCTGGAGGAGTATATCCTGAAGGACAGCGGCACCAGGCTCCTTACGGAGGAGGACATCGCAGATCTTACCGTTTCTAGTCTCGAGCTGGCACGAAATGAAATATTTGCAAGACATGGATACGTTTTTACCAATGAGAATTACAAAAGCTATTTCAGCAGCAGGTACTGGTATAAAGAAAATAAGGATTACAGCGAACGACTATTAAGCGATATAGAAAAACAGAATGTATTGTTTCTGAAACAACAGGCGGACAGGGGAAAAGCATATTTTAAACAGGCGAAGGGCGGTACGGCGCTGGTTGATTTGAATACGGACGGCAGGAAGGATACGGTCGTACTGGAATGCGAACCGGGCGGCGATTCCTTCAAGCTGAATGTAAACGGCCAGTCAATAACGGGCACGGGTGACAACCTGGACGGAGTGATGTTCATATGCGACATCGACACCGGTGACGGATATAAAGAAATTGCCGTGACGGAGTCGGGCCCCAGCAGTGATGAAGCAACCTACTTTTTTTATTACGACGGCGGCGGTATAAACTTTATGGGGAAAGTACAAGGAAGCGGCTCCGTTGTATGGATGACAGGCAATGGAACGTTTTCGACCAAAACCAGGGGAAATATCCTGCATACCTGGTTTTTTACGGACCATTACAGGCTGTCGTCCTCACACCGGCTTGAAAATGTTCCGCAGCAGTACTACAGAATGAATACCGTGGTAACAGTCCGACAGGAGCTCAAGCTGCAGAAATCGCCTGCGGACGCGGCGACGGCAGTCGTGCTTGAACCCGGGGAGGATGTGCTGCTCACCCGCAGCGATAACAGGGAATGGTGTGAGGTGCAAAATTCGGAAGGGATAACGGGCTGGTTTGCTGTGGAAGGCTTCAATACGGTACGGGGAACGGACATGAGTGCGTCGGACTATTTTGAGGGACTGAACTTTGCAGATTAATAGACATATGGCATGGCTGACAAAAATAGAGAGGGAGAAATAAATCCAGTATGGGCAGTATAACGGGAAAGGCACGGGCGACAAAAAAGCCAGGTCAGACGGGAAAGACAGGCACGCCGGATAAGACGGGCAGTTTGGGAAAATCTGCGGCAGCCGGGTCGGCTGCTTTGGCGGCGCTGGTTCTGACAGCCGGCATCCTTCTTTCATCATGTGCAAACAATGCTGCCCAGCAGGATGAAAAGGTGTTTGGAGAAACTGCCGTTGCTAGCAATTCAGTCAATCCTTCAGACAGTAACGTCGGGGGAATGACAACAGCCGATGCCATACCGACAGCTGCTGCCGTAACTGCAGCTATGACAGCAGCCCCCGGCGCTGCTTCGGACGTGGACAGCAAGCTGCTGCTTGAGAAACTGGACAAGGAATCGGACGAAACAATACGCTACGTATACGGAAATTCACCTGACAATTTAACAGTCGGTCAAACTTTCAAAGGGTATTTTTCCGATTCCGGCAATCCGGAGCTGCTGGCCATAATCAAGCTTCTGGGCGTACCGCACGCGGGAGGGCTGGATTGTTCCGTGGCGGCTTTATATGACGGTGAAACAATGGAGCTGATCGCACAAAAAACCTTTCCATATGATGAATGCAGGTTTGATGTGCTGACCGATGAAAAACAGAAAAGTTATTTGCTTTTTACAGGTTCTATGACCAATCAGGGATACAGCCGGTATACACTGGGACTGTGGAAGGCCGGTCGGATATGGGAGCAACTGTATTTTCCGGAGGAGACCGAGGTGGACAGTAAAAAATTCGAGCCGGACGAAAATAGAGCGATCCGCGTTTCATATGCGACATATGATACCTCAGGGAGCGAGCCCGTCCCGGAAATAACCTGGCTGCACAAATATGATCTGGTCTGGAACAGAAATACAGGGAATCTGGAGACAGTGATACCGTCCGAATATAAAGACGCCGGCGGGAATCCGAATGTAGACGCAGTATCTGTGTCTCCCGACGGGCGGTATGCCATTTCCACGTTGCCTGACCAGCATAAGGTGCTGGTTTATGATACAGAGGAAAACAGGCTGGCTTCGACCTATCAGCTGCTTGTATCCGACTACGGCTTCCTCTGGTCGCCCGACAGCTCAAAGGTGTGTGTTACCCTGGCTGCGCGGATCTGGAAAGACATTTGTGTGATCGATATGGCTGCCGGAAAGACAGTGGAATTTCCTTCAACCCCTGAGATATTGAAAACCTTTGGGGAAAAGGGTGACCAGCCGGACTATGAGCTCAATAAAAGCCGGCCAGATCCTTATCTGACCCCGCTGGAGTGGTCGCCGGACAGCATGGAGCTTCTCGTTTTTTATCAATGGACCGATACAAAATATTACCGTCAGAACGGTACTTTTGTATTTAATGTGGGTAAAGGACGGATATCGAAAATTGTACAAAACAAAGTCGACCGGGAACATGACAACATACCTGCAAAAAAACCGGAGGGGTTCAGCTGGTAATTTATTGATACTTTTTCGATCTATTTGCGTATATACATAACAGCAGGATGGTTGGAAACGGTGATATTCCATACTGTTAAAAATGAATTGCCGCAGGAGGGCTTTCTATGAAAAGAAAAATTGGGTTATTATGTTTGGCTGTTGTTATGCTGATCGCATTGGCGGGCTGCGTCCCCGGAGACGGTTCCTACACCGCCGCCAAACCCGCGGGGTTTCTCTGGGGTATCTGGCATGGGTGGATCGCGCCGGTTTCATTGATTTTAGGCTTGTTCAGAAAAGGCATCCGGGTCTATGAAACGGTGAACGCGGGATGGTGGTATGACTTTGGCTTTTATATCGCCATCATCAGCGGATTTGGCGGCATATCGCTGTTCAGGAAAAGGAACGGCAGCGGTAGTGATAAGAAGTAGGGTTTGGTCCGGATTTAGATACAGGAAGAAGAGAGGAAGAAAATATGGCACATATTTTTAATGAAAAGGATCTGACTTTTAAGCCGAGGCAATCTCCGATACCTGAATTCTCCTGGCATACCAGTCCACGACTTGCGAAGCTGGCGGAATCCAAACAAATGATATTTGACGTAAGATCCCTTGATCCGGGAAAATACTCCTATCCATACCACTTTCACAGGAATGCGGAAGAGATGTTCGTGATCCTGTCCGGAAAAGCTACGCTCCGGACACCGGAGGGT
>JAEZMC010000372.1 GCA_023435805.1 Bacillota bacterium
GTTCAAAGGCTTCAGTAATGACGTCGGAAAGGTAGCTGATCTGATTCTCAAACATCTGCAGCATGCCCTGCAGTTCTCTCAGCTGTTGGGGTCTCTTCTTGCAATCGCTGGACAGTATGAATCCCAGAAAGGTACATGAAAGTACGACTATGAGGCTTCCAGCCAATTTAAACAGCATATGAACCAGCTCCCGTCAATGGTTTCATCGTAGTACCGTCCAGCACTTCTACAAGGGATCCCGGTCCATTGACATTGCCGAGTACAACATACCGTTCAAACACCCTGTCTTCCATCATCCTCAAAACCTCACGCCTGCTTTTCAATTCAGAGATGTTGTAGCCGTGAGCGGAGGTGACGATCCTTACGCCGGCATTCAATACAGCCTGCACAGCCTCCCGGTCTCCGTCGCTGCCAATTTCATCGGTGATCACCACTTTAGGTGACATGGAGCGAATCAGCATGGGCATACCTATGGATTTTGGGCATCCATCCAGTACGTCTGTTCTCAGTCCGATATGGTTCTGGGGAATTCCATGCAGACAGGCTGCTATCTCGGAACGTTCATCCACAATTCCGACCTTGACGCCTCTAAAGCCAAATCTCGTGCTACCATCCCCCAGTATCCGTGCCATGTCCCTGAGGATGGTTGTTTTTCCGCATTGTGGAGGAGAAATAACAAGTGTATTGTAAATATCCGAACTGTTTTTGATGATGTGACCCATGACCTTATCCGCGCAGCCGATCATCTGACCCGACAGTCTGATATTCAGTCCTGCCGCATCTCTGATGTTTTTCACCCTGCCGCCGTCTACTATCACCCTTCCGGTTATGCCTACCCTATGGCCGCCTCTAATCGTGATATACCCATTTCTGATTTCGTCCTGATATGCGTAGATGGAATTTTCGCTCATCCGCTCCAGGGAACTCATGATATCGTCCTGGGTTACCGTAAACACAGGAGTCCTGTCGTTCCCTTTCCATTGAGAATCAGGTTTGTACGGTAAATGAATTGTTTCAATGCTGCCGGACGGTTTAGCGGCAATCGAACCGTCGTCGTATATAAACCATTCCCTGTTATAGTTCTGAAGCATGAGGGGCTTATCCGCCCTCAATCTGATCTCCTCCAGCGGTTCAAAGCTTGAAACGCCGGCTTTTTTAATCACGGCCGCCACTCTTCCGGACAGCACGGGCAATATATCACAGGTCAGGCTGTTTGTATTGCTTCGGGCGGCGCTGGCCTCCACTCCGGTTTTCATATGTTTACCCCCGGGAGATGCAATTTTATTCCGATAGTACTCTAAATGTTTATCATACGCTGCTTTACATTATCAGATGTAAAAGTGAAGCATCTCCATCTCATTCTTCATGTACAAGGTCCCATTGATCTGGAAACCTTTATTATAAATATTAGGCTTTGTCCCATTTTATGACTATTAATCATCGAAGATATGGAAATTGAACATGTTTACTTCCGGCTGTGCTTTTTCTCCTGCTTTTTCATTGAACGGGCCTTGATCTCGGCACCGATATAAATGATGAACGGTATAATGATTTCAAACGGTACGGCATAATATTTATAGATGTTTTCTGCAAAAAAGAACATTTCCATCGTATTATTGAAAATAATCATGGATAACAGCATCATAAGCAGCCCTACCGGTGCAACTATCAGCCTGTAGTTGGAGATGTTCAGCACACTGGCCAATCCGCGTGATGTTGCATACAGACATACGCCTGTCTTTACAAAGCCTCCCAGTAAGAACAGGATTGCTACGGTCACCTCAATCCTCTGAAAGAATTCGCCGATACTGATCAATCGGACCGATGCATACGAGGAAAAGTAATGTATGGCAACATTGGCTTCGCCTAAGGAGAGCAGACTTCGAACGGTAACCACCAGAATGGTTGCGCCGGCAATCAACAGGCTGAAGAAAAAGGCTTTATAAATTGATTTTTTCTGTTGCATCCTAAATGTGAATGCTGTCATGACCAATGCCTCCCCGAAAGGGAATGCAAAAACAGAGTAGGCTGCACTCATTACAGGTTTCATACCTTCATACAGTACCGGTTTGATATTTTTGAATTCCAGTATGGGAATTAAGAAAAATGTAATTGCAATGATAGAAAAAATCATGATTGGAAATACAATAGCCGTCCACCGTCCGAGCACCTCCACCCCTGCTTTCACCACCCATATGCTCAGCAGGATCAGAGGAAACGCGATAATGTACTGAGGAGTTTTAAGGAGTGCAACTGTTCTGATAAATTCCGTAAAGTTCCGCACTACCTTCGCACCCATCTGAAAAGCGAACCACACTATCATGATGGCGAAAATTTTGCTGACTATTTTCCCAAAGATGAGCGGTATGATATCGAACAAGCCCATTCCGGGAAAAAGAGTCAGTATTCTCGCATAAATGAAATAAAACGGTACAGATATCAATATTGCAATCAGTACGGCAATCCAGACATCCCTTCCGGCCGAGCTTCCAATGCCCAGGACGATGGCGCTTCCCAGCAGGAATGTGCTTAGAATGGCTGTATATTGTTTTGAGGAAATGATTTCTTTATTCATACCCTTCAGCTTTCCAGAGCAGTGTACAGCATCAGCTTACCCATTTTTAATTCCGAAAATGTACTCAATCAATTTTTCAACTGGCTTATCCGGGCTCGGTATCTGCACATCCGCAGTTAATAGCGATGACATTACAACGACTGCAGCCATTAGTGCGGAATAAATCCAGAACAGCTTCCAATCCTTGTTTTTAAGGATCGGCATCAAATCCGTCATTATAAAAAATGTCAGGGCAAATATTATCAGCAGCAGCATTACAATCAATCCTTTAATTTGGCCGGTTTTGAAATGAGTCCCGTATTCTTGATCCTAACAGTAGAATGAACACTTACTTCCAAATCCTTGTAAAGAGTTGGCCAATCCTTCTCTACCTTTTTCCATAAGTCCGGCATATTCCTTTTTATAGTAGCTCCAAACCCGAAAATATCTGAGTCGTATTCCTTTTGCAGCTCGCGGATTGTATTTTTTATACCCGTCTCCAGCTGCTTCTCCGCTTCCTTTTCCAGCAATGCAATCCCTTCGGTGCTTGTGAAGTTAAAATTGGTAGCTTGCTCATTAATCCTGGTTTTTGTATCAGTATTGATAATTATTTTAAATTTTCCATTTTCATATACTGGTTGGATTTTCGTTTTGCTGCTGAAAATATCCAACGATGTCTTTGCATCCCGAATATTTGCTACGTTCTCCAAATCCAGTAAACCTCCTTTTACCTTGTCCTGTACATATAATATATATTTCGTCTCTTCGTCACCTGTAAATCCAAGCAGTTTATCCCCTTTAAATATTGCAGTTTCCGATAACTCGGATGTCTCCATGCCTTCATTGGCGATCACTTTCACACAGGGCAGTACCGGTGATATTCCTTCACCCGCCATACTGTTGATAAATTCGTAAACCTGCACTCTGAGTATTTTGGAGGCATCTTTTTGATCCCTCAGCATTCGATCCAACTCGTAAGAACGAATCTGCGTAGTAACACTCTGAGAGTGAAGTATGGCTCCGGCTGTCTTTTCTGCTGAAACCAGCAGGTCGATATTCATCCTCGGTTCAATATCACGACTCAGAAAGTCAACAATATCATATATTCCTTCTCTGGCAACGGTCTCGCTGATGACCACGGTTTCCATATGTCCGAAATAAAGCCTGGGAGAGGTAATTTTCAATGCGTTCCTGATGGCATCCTGAATCGTTTTCCCCTTTGTTTCCAGAATTTTAGGTTTGATCTTTACTTCCCTCCCCCCCTCCTCTATGTTGACAATTTCAACTGACAGCAGGTAGCTGCCGTCACTTGCCTTGTCAACAGCCAAACCGGAGACGATTGACAATCTGTTGATTTCCCGGTAATTCCAACAGCCGGTAAGAGAAGCTTCATACACAATCAGAAGCAGGAAGAGGACGAACTTCCTTTTCATGATGACTTACCACCGCCCGATTGTCTGACGGAATTCCTTCCGATTAGTTTGGGGCGGTATTTCAAATACCACCAGGGCGCTCTTATTGCAATATCCTTTATATCCTCCGGGTTGAGATTGGTCAGCTGGGACATGTATGGTACGCCAAAGGAACGTACTTCACAAAGACTGATCAACAATCCGACCATTCCGAACAAATAGCCGTACAAGCCGATGAATGCCGATAACAACAGGAATATGAGCCTTAGTATAATAATTGCCCCTGTAATTCTGGGAATCATGAGACTGGTTATAGCTGTAAGTGAAACAACGATAACAATAGGCGCACTGACCAATCTTGCTTCCACCGAGGCTTGTCCCAGCACCAACGCTCCGACAATACTCAGAGCCTGGCCAATATTGGACGGCATGCGTACGCCCGCCTCTCTAAGCAGTTCAAAAACCACCAGCAATACGATAATTTCAACAATTGTAGGAAAAGGCACGCCCTGTCTCGCAGCGGATATGCTTAAAAGCAGCGGTGTCGGAATAGCTTCCTGGTGAAAGGTAACCAAAGCCACATATACTGCCGGAACACTGATGGAAAAGAAAAACGCGATAATTCGAAGGATTCTGTTAATCGATGCGAGATAAAAATTTAGATAATAATCCTCAGAAGACTGAAAGTTTTCTGCAAACAAATAGGGAATCGTCAATGCTGTAGGAGATCCTTCCGAAAGAATGGCAACGCGCCCCTCCAGCAATTTACCGGCGACATTATCCGGTTTTTCCGTATTCCCGATCGTATAAAACGGTGTAAACGGTGTATCCCGGATGAATTCCTGGATGTACCCGCTGTCAAGGATTCCGTCTGTATGAATATCCTTCAGCCTTCTTTCTACTTCATCCAGTATTTTTTTATTGACAATGCTGTCCAGATAACAAATACTGATTTTTGTCCGAGTCTGGCTGCCGAGGGTCATATACTTAATTTTTAAATCCGGTGTCTCCAGCTTCTTCCTTATTAAGCTCAAATTGATTTGGAGTGATTCGGTAAATCCTTCTCTTGGCCCCCTGAGCGACCTTTCGAATTGCGGCTCGGTGATGTCCCTGGTTTTCCATCCTTTCGAAGAAATGACAAGGCCTTCACTGGAACCATCCGACAGCAGCACGGTATCACCACCAGTGATGCCCTGTATCATTGTGTTCACATCGGAGGTTATTTCAATATTATTGGTAACGATAACCTGCTTAAGCAATATATCGGTAATATCACCGTAATTTCTGATTTGTCCGTTCTGTATGACAGGCTGTATGATACTTTCATTGACGATCTTGTTATCCACCATACCTTCTATGAAAAGGATGCAGCATTTCACCGGGTTATTCTGCTGATTTTCAAAATATCTGGTTACCAGCGTGTCATCATTGGCAAATATCTGTCTGAACAGATTCACATTCTCATCCAGCGTATCCTTGAGCGAGTATTTCTTCTGCCGGTTTTCGTGCTTTTCATTGTTGCTTTTCTGATCTGTGGATCGCATCATTTCTCCTTTTAATAAATGCACTTGATTTGTATCCGTATCTTATGTATTTTGCAGCCGATTCATACAACGTTTATTTTACTGATGAAAAATACGGAGTACCGAGGTTCTTCCATTTTTCTCCCGTGAATTGTTGCAATAAAAAAACCGTCCACCTTTTGGTGAACGGTCCCTGCATGAACAATTTTCAATGGATCATTTTAAACGGCCCGCCTCATTTAGCGGCCAGAAACGGAACACCGCCCTGCCCTCAATCTGGCTGCGCTCGATAAAGCCGAACGTTCGGCTGTCCTTACTGACTTCTCTGTTATCCCCAAGTACAAGATAATCGCCTTCAGGAACCGTCACCGGGAAAGAAATATCCCGCTGCCAGGTTTCTCCTTTTACATAGGGTTCTTCAAGTTCGGTTCCGTTCAGGTATACTCTTCCGTCCCGAATATCGACTTCATCACCTGGAATACCGATGACACGCTTGACTAAACGGATATTCGTCTTGCTTTCAACCGGTTTGAATATTTCAGAGACATCCTTGAGAAAAATACGAATCCTGTCAAAGAAACCCGAAGGATTTTCTGTTTCAATAAAAACAATAATATCCCCCCTGGATGGGTTGCCTAACCAGTAGCTTACTTTTTCAACAAACAGATGCTGTCCTTCCATGAGTGTGTCCTGCATGGATGTCTGCCTTACCTGGGTGGTGGCAAAAACAGTCGTATTCAGCAGCATTACTAATATAAAGGCCGCTGCAAATACGACCACCCATTCCCATATTTCTCTCAAAATCTTTTTCCCGGTCGTCATATCAACACCCCTGAACTTCTATACCTACCTGTAAAAAAGCAGGCCACTTTAGACAATGACCTGCTCCGCTTCTTTATAAATCCTATTTTTCAGAATCGTCATGTTCCGCGCAATCTTCACAGTCACAGGTCCATTCGATTTCAATTTCCTTATGGCAGTGCGGACAAAGAATGGCATCTTTATTGATAAATGCTTCTTCCAGTTGAATGCTTTCACCGCAATGTGGGCAATCGAATTCAGTAACGCCTTCCTCGTCATCCTCATCCTCATCATCGTCGTCATCGTCATCATCGTCGTCGCACTCATCACAGCAGCATTCATCGTCGAATATGACCCTTTCAAGTTCAGCCAGGTCCTCATCCATTTCATCAACCTGCTCACTGAGCTGTTCCTGTACTTCTTCAACATCATCCACAGCGAGTGCTATATCATCGATTACATCAATAATTGCCCTGAGAAGCTTTCCTTCATTGGTGGAATCACTGATCTGCATGCCTTCCGCAAGGCCTTTCAAATATGCAACTCTTTCCTTCAAGTAATTCATATACACCCTCCATTCCATTGCGTTATGATTTTTGCTTCCTAACACTTCTCCGTAATATGCCCGCCGTCTGTAGGATTTATTCCGATCAGCAGAGCTTATGCGCGTTCCAGGTAATCTCCCGTTCTCGTATCTATTCTGATTACGTCGCCCTGGTTGATAAAGAGAGGTACTTTGACAACAGCACCAGTTTCCAGCGTAGCAGGCTTTGTCGCACCGGTTGCAGTATCGCCCTTAAAGCCGGGTTCTGTTTCTGTAATTTCAAGTTCTACAAAAGTAGGCGGTTCGATACCGAATACATTACCCTTGTGGGAGAGTATTTTAACGGTCATGTTTTCCTTTACGAATTTAAAGGTATCACCGATTGTCGTCTTGCTGATAGGCATTTGCTCAAATGTTTCCGTATCCATGAAATAGAACAGATCGCCGTCGTTATAAAGATACTGCATGTCCTTTCTCTCAATATGCGCCTTCGGCATTTTATCAGTAGGATTAAATGTTCTTTCCACCGTTGCTCCGGTGATGATGTTCTTCAGTCTTGTTCTGACAAATGCGGCGCCTTTCCCCGGTTTGACATGCTGGAATTCAACCACCTGGAATATCTGGCCGTCAAGCTCAAATGTCGCACCGTTTCTAAATTCACCTGCTGTTATCATAAATAATCCCTCCGTTTATTCTCGATCCATAACTTCTGTCCATTTCAATGACCGGAAATCATAACCCATGACTTTAATATTACCTAGATAATATTAAATTAAAATAACCTGTAATTCAAGAAAAATTTTCTTGGAACGGCTTTAAGTGCAATCATTCCGTTAAAAACTCCTACAAAATAATCATTTCCTTCGTGGCCTCCGTCAGAATACGGGGTACCTCCCCGCTTACCACCACCATGTCTTCGATCCTGACACCACCCAGCCCGTTTTTATATATTCCGGGTTCAACCGTTACCACCATGCCATCCTTTAGTTCGACCGTCCCTCTCATTGAGAGCGTTGGTTCCTCATGAATGTCAAGTCCGACACCATGGCCAAGCCCGTGACCGAAATTTTCTCCATAGCCGGCATCTGCAATAACTGCTCTGGAAACGGCATCGACGTCCTTTCCCGCCCATCCACTCCTGACGCATTCAAGCCCTTTTAGCTGGGCGTCCAGGACGATCCCGTAGATACGCTCCAGTTCGCGGTCCGGTTTGCCGAGGAATACCGTCCTGGTGATATCGGAACAGTAACCGTTGCATAAAGCACCGTAATCCAGCGTAACCACATCTCCCGCTTCCAGCTTCTTTTCCGAGGCAACGCCATGAGGCATCGACGACCGCAGGCCGGAAGCCACGATGGTTTCAAAGGAAGGACCCGAGGCACCATGGCGTTTCATGAAATATTCTATTTCCGCCGCCAGTTCAATCTCGGCAACGCCTGGCTTAATAAAGCCCAGGATATGTGTGAACGCACTGTCGGCTATTTCTACAGCTTTTTTGATCCTGCCGATTTCAGATTCATCCTTGGTTCTGCGAAGCTCTTCAATAACACCGCCCAACGGAAGGAATTCGCTGACCTTCAGCTTCCGGAGGTACTCGCCATGCTCTGCATATGTC
>JAEZMC010000040.1 GCA_023435805.1 Bacillota bacterium
CCTGTATTCTGGCTGGTAAGGAAATATATGTCCGCACGGGGTAAAAAGAAAGTTGTCAAAACGGATTGATTCCATACAGTTCATTACATTCAGGAAAGCCGATCCATATCTGTTCGCCTGCCTTCATTGGCTGCATTATACCGGCATCGGCTCCTGACCGTCATTTCAGCCGCCTTATAAGGCCGACCCGGCAGAATATTCTGACCTGGCAGGCCTTTCATTATTCTTGTACATTTTTGTTGGAAATCAGGTTAAAATTCTATTGACTTAAAAGTTGATTCGGTGTAACATATAAAACAAATATAACATATTGGAATAGTTGGCTATTGAAGGAGGTGCATTATGAAGCTATCTACCAAAGGCAGATACGGACTCAGAGCCATGCTGGATCTGGCAGTCAACTCGACGGGTGACCATGTTTCGCTGTACAGCATCGCGCAGAGACAGAACATATCGGAGAATTATCTGGAGCAGGTGTTTTCAACGCTGAGAAAGGCCGGACTGGTAAAAAGCGTCAAGGGCGCCCAGGGAGGGTATATATTGGCCGTCTCACCTGCCAATACCAAGGTCGGTACAATATTAAGGGCATTGGAGGGAGATCTCTCGATAGTCGATGAAGAGCTGGACGGCACATCCCTTGAAAAGACTGTTCAGAGCTGCATCAAGACCCATGTGTGGGATAAAATGAATGATAGCCTGAACCAGGTGGTGGATTCCATTTCACTGGAGGACCTGGTAAATGATTATAAGAAAATGAACGGACAGGAAACAAACATGTACTATATCTGATTTTTTATACGGAATACCCAAGTAAAAATATATATTTAGTATAATAATTATGTGAAGGAGCGATGATGATGAGCGAGAGAAAATGGAATTTTGACACATTGCAGGTTCATGCAGGACAGAAGCCGGATCCAACCACAGGCTCGAGAGCCGTACCCATTTATCAGACCACTTCCTATGTATTCAACAACGCAGAGCATGCTGCCAACTTATTCGCGTTAAAAGACACGGGCAATATCTATACCCGGATTATGAATCCAACAAATGACGTCTTCGAGCAGAGAATCGCGGCCCTTGAGGGTGGTGTCGCCGCCCTTGCCGTTGCTTCAGGCTCTGCAGCCATTACATATGCCATATTGAATATAGCCGGTGCAGGAGATGAAATCGTAGCTGCCAGCACTTTATACGGAGGCACCTACAACCTCTTTTCCGTTACACTGCCGAAGTTGGGCATTAAAACGGCTTTTGTCGATCCCGACGACCCGGAAAACTTCAGGAAAGCGATCAACGAAAAAACAAAGGCAGTATTTATCGAGACCATAGGTAATCCCGGAGCGAATCTCATCGATATAGAAGCGGTGGCAAAAATAGCACATGAAAACGGCGTACCGCTGATCATTGACAATACCTTCGGAACTCCGTACCTTATCAGGCCGATTGAGTTCGGAGCGGATATTGTCGTGCATTCCGCAACGAAGTTTATCGGCGGACATGGTACATCGATCGGCGGTGTAATCGTGGATTCAGGCAAATTTGACTGGATCGGAAGCGGCAGGTTCCCCGGATTGACAGAACCGGATCCCAGCTATCACGGCGTGAATTACGCAAAGGATGTAGGCGCTCCCGCTTATGTGATCAAGGCCAGGGTTCAGCTTCTGAGAGATACGGGAGCAGCCATCAGCCCGTTTAATTCCTTCCTGCTGCTGCAGGGTCTTGAAACTCTTTCACTCAGGGTTGAAAAGCATGTCGCCAACACGAAGAAGGTGGTGGAATTTCTAACCGGCCACCCGCTGGTATCCTGGGTTAATTATCCCAGCATCAAAGGCAGCAAGTATTATGAGCTGGCTCAAAAATACCTCCCGAAGGGCGCCGGTTCCATATTTACCTTCGGAATTAAAGGTGGGCTGGAGGCAGCCACTGCATTTATCAACAATCTGAAAATATTCTCGCTGCTTGCGAATGTGGCAGATGCCAAATCTCTGGTAATCCACCCCGCCTCTACCACCCATTCGCAGCTTTCAGACGAAGATCAGAAGGCGGCGGGTGTAACACCTGATCAGATCAGGCTCTCAATTGGGATAGAGGATGCGGATGATTTGATATACGATCTGGAGCAGGCATTGAAGCATGCGGCAAATATATAATGAATAACGGGACCCGGCTTACAGGATCTAAATCCGATAGGCCGGGTTTTAAAAAAGGATGTGAATATCATTGGGAATGAAAAAGTGTTGAGCATCGAAACGAAAGTGGTGCACGGCTGTAAAGGCTATGACCCGCATACCGGCGCGGTAAGCTTTCCCATCTATCAGAGTGCCACGTTCAGGCATCCGGGGCTTTATCAGACCACCGGCTATGATTATTCCAGGCTGCAGAATCCTACGAGGGAAGAACTGGAGAATACCATAGCGGGACTGGAAGGCGGGAGGTGGGGCTTTGCGTTTTCCAGCGGCATGGCTGCCGTTCACACCATACTCTCCCTTTTTGTGCCGGGGGATCACATTATTGTTTCAGACGATCTCTACGGAGGTACATACAGATTGTTTGAAGAGCTGTTCAAGCAATCGGGAGTTGAATTTTCCTATGTGGATACCGGTAAAATCAGCGAGATTGAAGGCGCCTTAAAGGTCAACAGCAAGGCGGTGTTTGTTGAAACGCCCTCCAACCCGATGATGAAGGTGGCGGATCTGCGAAAAATATCAGCACTCTCCAAAAGCAAAGGGTTGCTGATGATTGTTGACAATACCTTTCTCTCGCCTTATTTTCAGAGGCCTCTGGAATTTGGGGCGGACATCGTACTGCACAGCGGGACGAAATACCTGGGCGGACATAACGATACACTGGCGGGCTTGATTGTAGTAAATGATGAACTGCTTTCGGAGAGGATCAAACTTATACAAAAATCCATAGGTGCTGTACTGGCCCCGTTTGACAGCTGGCTTCTGCTTCGGGGGATCAAGACCCTGGCGGTACGAATGGAAAAGCAGCAGGAAAACGCACTTGTGATAGCAAAATGGCTTATAAAACATGAAATGGTGGATAAAGTATACTACGTAGGCCTGCCTGAGCATGAAGGCCATGAAATATGCAAATCCCAGGCCTCCGGTTTCGGTGCGATGATTTCCTTCTCCGTAAAGCACGAAAAAAATGTGGAGCAGATATTGGAAAGAGTCCGGGTAATCATTTTTGCAGAAAGCCTCGGAGGTGTGGAGACATTGATCACCTATCCCATCGTGCAGACCCATTCCGCCATACCCCAAAGCATCCGGGAGCGAATCGGCGTAACGGACAGGCTGCTGAGGCTTTCTGTGGGGATTGAAGCGGCGGAGGATATAATTGCCGATCTGGAGCAAGCCATGGGGCGGGAAGTGTGATAAGCAGCGGATTGCTTCTGACACTTCCCGGGAAGTGTGACAAGAGGCCGATTGCTTCGTCCGGGGAGCGTGACAGGCGGCTGCACGAAAATAAACCAACTAAACATATAGGAATATAAATAATTTTACAAATTCTATTGACAAGATATACAGATATGGATTAAACTGTTATTAATTAATAAAACATATAAGAATACTAGGAATAATAAATAAATAAATAGGAGGCGGATATCATGTCTAAAATTGCTAAAAATCTTACGGACCTTATCGGTAATACACCTCTGTTGGAGCTTACAAACTATAATAAACTGAACAAGCTGGATGCCAGAGTCATCGCCAAGCTGGAGTCCTTCAACCCCGCTTCAAGCGTAAAGGACAGAATCGGCTATGCGATGATCAAAGATGCCGAGGATAAAGGGCTGATCAACAAGGATACGGTAATCATCGAGCCTACCAGTGGCAATACAGGAATAGCATTGTCTTTTGTTGCCGCTGCCAGGGGATACAAACTCATTATTACCCTTCCCGAGACCTTCAGCATAGAGAGAAGAAACCTCATGAAGGCTCTGGGTGCCGAGCTGATACTGACACCAGGTGCGGAAGGTATGCCCGGAGCAATCCGGAAGGCAGAGGAAATAGCGGCTCAGACGCCCAACTCCTTCATTCCGCAGCAGTTTAAAAATCCCGCAAATCCGGAGATTCACAGAAACACGACCGCGGAGGAAATCTGGAGAGATACTGACGGACAGGTGGATATATTCGTTTCAGGAGTCGGTACCGGAGGGACTGTTACGGGTGTGGGCGAAATTCTGAAGCAAAGGAAACCGGGTGTGCAGATTGTTGCGGTGGAACCCTTTGATTCACCGGTGCTTTCAGGCGGAACGAAAGGTCCGCACAAAATTCAGGGTATCGGTCCGGGCTTTGTTCCGGATGTTTTGAACAGAAGCGTGCTGGATGAGATATTCCAGGTCAAGAACGATGAGGCCTTCGAGACTGCCAGGGCCCTTGCGAAAACTGAAGGACTGCTGGTGGGTATATCTTCGGGCGCCGCAGCTTTTGCAGCGACAGAGATCGCAAAGAGGCCGGAAAACAAAGGCAAGAACATCATTGTAGTCCTGCCCGATACAGGTGAAAGGTACCTGTCTACGGCGCTGTTCCAGTATGAGTAGTCGTGCTTGTCGAAAACCCTGCGCATAATAAAAACATCCTGCCTGTTGAACAGATGGGCAGGTTTTTTATTCGTTATCGTAACGCTCTTCCGGCCCAGGATTGATTTAACCCGCAGCGGTATTCCAACGTTATTTGATAAAGCATTGATTTATTGATACAATGTAGACAAACAATCATGTCAAGAGGTTAGCGTTATGGAACATGTTGATGAATTCAGGGACATATTACGGCAGGAAGGTTTGAAATATACAAAACACAGGGCTTCGATCCTCCGGGTCATCACAGAAAGCGGCCAGCCGATTGCTGCAGAACAGGTTTTCCTAGCGCTTCAGCAAAATAAGGTCAACGTCAACCTGTCAACGGTATACAGAACACTGGAATCCCTTGTTGCAAAGGGCTTACTAATTAAAACCAGCATCGGCTCGGATACGAAGGCCTTGTTTGAATTGAACAGGATGGAGCACAGACATCATCTGATCTGTATGAGCTGTAAAAAAATGCTGTCCGTGGACGGCTGTCCTTTCGAAGAATACGAAAAGCAGCTTCAAGGCAGGCTGGGCTTTGATGTCATAGGCCACAAGCTGGAGATATACGGGTATTGTGAGAAATGCAGGCTGTCGAAAAAAGAAGATAGATCTTAGCAGGGCAAAAAGCCTGTCGGATGCGACAGGCTTTTAAATTACCTTTAAACCCTGCAACCGTTCTTCGCATACAAATAACTGTAAAGAGTGCCGTGTCTCAGTTCGTCTGTAATGATTTCCGTAAGCATATTGATATGGATTCTGTTCTGCATGGCAAAGAGTATTTTCCTGTACCGTGTGACGGCGCTTTCCTCTCCCAGCAATGCTTTTCTAAGGCCTTCGCAATAGGATGCAGGCTTGACGAAAGGCGTTTCTGCAGGAGGCGGCGGCAGCTGGCCGGTCAATTGGAAATAGATTAGTCTGAATAGCTTAAAGTGGTATATTTCATTGTCCCTGATCCCCTGTATGATTGCTTTGTCTTCCTCCGATGGTGCAGTACTGATCAAATATTCATAGAACAGCCTGTCTTCCCGTTCGCCTGCCAACGCTCCCGCAATCAGACGGAGCGCCTCGGGAAGATTGGCAGGATAGATGTACTGCTGCATATTTACCGTTTCCTGCATGCCCGGGGTCATACCTCCCTGCATTTGTATACCCTGTATTTGTGTTCCCTGCATGGGGACGCCCTGTACGGACATACCCTGATAAGGTGTTCCCTGGCCGGGTGCATAACCGGTCTGCTGTATGACAGGCTGCATGGCGGAAGCAGCCAGGTATGGATCATAATATGGCATTGCAATATCTCCTTCAGCTTGGATTAAGGATTTCCTCGTCTCCCGGCGGGATGATCCCCTTATATCATATGACTCATACGGGTTTGAAGTTCGTGCCTGAGCAGCATCCGTAAGGAATTTATTCCTACTTCAATTTTAAAATAGAAAATTGTACTTGATATTTTTCTTATGTAAAAAGAACATAATATTTATTATGCATCCACTGCAGTCCGCACAGCTTTTTCACGAATCCTTTATTTTACAGCCCAAGTGTGTTAGAATAGCAGATGTCGAGTATACCGCATAAAACGGGAATGACCGACGTCATATTTACAAGGACAGAAAGCAGGTTTCTGAGGATGGAGACAGTCTCGGTTTACAGGAAAAAATATACGGTAGGCATAAACGATGTAGATTTTACTAAAAAGCTGAAATTGAGTGCGCTATTTGGTTACTTTCAGGACGTCGCCAGCTTTGCGGTTGAAAATCTGCACATTGGTATCGATGTGTTGACGAGTAAGTTTTCGGTGTCTTGGGTACTGGTTCGCATCAGAGTCGATATAGATCGGATCCCCTCGTGGAATGAAGAAATTACCGTCGAAACCTGGCCGCAGGAACCCGGAAAGCTTGAGTTTGAAAGGGATTATGCAGTGCTGGACAAAGAGGGGCAGGTTATTATCAGAGCAGTATCGTCCTGGGTTCTATTTGATATACATACTAGGGAGCCGCGCAGAAGTGATCTGATTGCATTTCATTTTCCCCCGTTCATAAAAGACCGGGCCATCGAATGCAAGCTAAGCAAGTTAAAACCTCCGGGGGAGGCTGAAATTGCATATAAGAAAGTGATTGGCTACAGCGATGTCGATTTGAACGGCCATATCAACAACTCAAAATATATCGACTTCATTATGGATTGCTTTTCTGTGGAAAAGCACAGGCAGTATGATGTAAAAACCATTGAAGTAAACTACGTCAACGAAGCCATGCCCGGGGAAACACTGATGATGCGTCGTGGCATATCCGCGTTGGAAGCAGGCAGAATCTATATCGACGGCGTGAACGTGAATAATGAAAAGACGGTATTCAGGGCGCAGCTGGAAATCGTTGCAAAAGAGCAGGAATAAGCATCCGGGTCTACGGGAGCTTATGGGGCAGCGCAGGATCTTTATCAATACAGCGTTTGATATGTGGGTATATATGTCTTGTTGGACCTTCCACGCGTATAGGATCAGCTCTTTCGCCGAATCATAACAGGTAATGATTATACATGCACACTTGTATGCACAAGTTTAATTCCATGATACTTATAAGGAGGTTACGCATGAAAAACATTGAGCTTTTAACCATCAACAGCCTCAGGCTATTGGCCGCAGAGGCGGTACAGAAGGCAAATTCCGGCCACCCCGGGCTCCCGATGGGAGCTGCCCCCATGGCATATGCACTTTGGGCGAAAAATCTGAAGCATAATCCTGCCAATCCGGGCTGGGATGACCGCGACAGATTCATTCTGTCGGCTGGCCATGGCTCCATGCTTATTTATTCGCTGCTGCATCTTTTCGGTTACGGTCTTACTCAGGACGACCTGAAAAGCTTCAGACAGCTGGACAGCCTCACTCCAGGGCATCCGGAATACGGCCATACCAGAGGTATTGAGGTTACGACGGGGCCTCTCGGACAAGGACTGGCCAACGGGGTAGGTATGGCAATGGCGGAGGCTTATCTGGCGAAAAAATTCAACCGTCCGGGCTATCCCATTGTGGACCATTTCACCTATGTGCTTGCGGGTGACGGCTGCATGATGGAGGGTGTGGCTTCAGAGGCAGCGTCGCTGGCCGGCACGCTTGGACTGGGGAAACTGATCGTGTTGTATGATTCCAACAAGATTACCATCGAAGGTGCCACCGATATCGCCTTCCGCGAAGATGTTGCCAAGCGTTATGAGGCATACGGCTGGCAGACAATGACTGTGGAGGACGGTACCAGCGTGGAGGACATTGATGCAGCCATAAAGGCGGCCAGAAAGGAAACCGGAAAGCCTACGCTGATTGTAATCAAAACACTGATTGGGTACGGCTGTCCCTCCAAGCAGGGCCATGCATCCTGTCACGGTGAACCGCTGGGTGAGGAAAATGTCAGGGCAACCAAGGAAAATCTGGGCTGGAGCTATGAAGAAACCTTCCATGTGCCGCCGGAAGTTGCGGAACATATGGCGGACATTGGCAAAACAGGCGCAGAGGCTGAAAAAGCATGGACTGCCATGAAAAACGCTTACAAAAATGAATATCCCGACCTGGCCGAAGAATGGGAGGCGTGGAAGAAGGGCGACTTTGCTGCTGATCTTTCCCGCAGGGAAGATTTCTGGAGCTATGACGGCAAAGCCAATGCCACCAGATCCTCCTCGGGAGAGATACTCAACAAGCTGGCCGGAATAGTGCCGAATCTGATCGGCGGTTCCGCGGATCTCGCGCCTTCAACAAAAACCCTTATGAAAGGCAGGGGTGATTTCTCGCCGGAGGACCACAGCGGTTCCAACCTGCACTTCGGTGTCCGTGAGCATGCCATGGCTGCTGCGGCCAACGGTATGGCGGCACACGGAGGACTGGTTCCCTACGTATCGACCTTCTTTGTTTTCAGTGACTATATGAA
>JAEZMC010000048.1 GCA_023435805.1 Bacillota bacterium
CATAGACGTCGTCGATCACCATCTGGTAGCTCACAGCCCGCCGTTCGAATTTCGCCCTTTCCTCAAGCCTCTGTTTATGAAACCCGGTAATATCGGGTCCGAAGGGCAGATTTCCGAAATCCAGGAATCGCAGCGCTCCTGTGTTGTCTCTTGCAGGGATGGCCTTACCCGCGTTATATTTGCTCGGTGCAAAGGGAACATCGATCGTTCCCGCTTCAAAAGCTCTGATGGCACCTGCGGCTATATCACCCGAACCGAGCTCGAGCATTTTGTTTACAATGCTCCGTGTCTCCAGCCGGATCAGGTCGATCTCCTGTTCCATTTCATGCGTCATGGGCAGCTTCTGGTCCCTCAGCATGGCCACAAGCTGTTTGGTCGACTTCAATCCGGCTGCATTGGCTTCCTTTGTCGGAATGCCAAGCGCTTCATGTATGGATTTCACAATGACCTTCGTCGCACCGGACAAAACAGCTGCGGCAGCCCCCCAGGATATGACGCCGTAGGCCTTTGATTCGTCCTGCGGAAAACCTCCCATCCATTGGTGAAATACGGTCGATACCGTGATATCCTTGTATCCGGATCGCTCAAGATATTCCCTGGTGAGTTCCTCCAGCGTCCGCACCGCCGCTACGTCCTGTATCAGATTTCCGCACTGTCCGTAGCCTACCGTGATATTTTTCACGCCCTGTTCCGCTGCCAACAGGCTTTCTGCAATGGCAATCGCGTGGGATATGCAGGGCGGAACCAGGGTGCCCGTCAGCGGCCCGAAGGGCTCCCTGTTGATGGATACGCCTGCCTGCTCATATTTGCCGATGAGTCTGTCCACATATTGCCAGTCATAAATCGTTTTCTCGAGAGAGTTGTTTTTGGCGTATGGAATATTATATGAAATCCCGCCGCCTTCAAAGGAGGTAAAACCGCCTGCCACACTGATCTCCGCTAGGAGTCTGGCGTCAGGCGTACCGTGCCGCACCTGCACCGGCACCTTCAATGCCTCATTCACTTTTCTGCAGGCCTGCACACCGTGGTTGACCGCAGGAAAGCCGTTCAGCATGGACCGATTTTCCCGCAGGCTTTCCTGTATCCCATTATCCGCCTCCTGATAACGATTGTGTCTGGTGTAGCTGTCGATCGTCGTTGGCAGCAGATCTGCCTCTCCCATATCCTGCAGGTAGCGCAGCAGTTCGATATGTTCATCAATCAGCGCAACACCCGCCCTGGGCTGTATCAGCGTATCTCCCGACTTTTTAGCCTCATTCAGCCTGTTTGCGAATATTTTGCCCGCAGGTATTGCCCTGTGATAGTCGACAGCCTCTTCAAAACGGACATCCTTTCCGGTCGGCCACTGCACCAGTACTTCTTCACGGATTTCCGCAAATACGTCCTCGGGCAGTCTCTTGTTTTTTACTTCCATCAGATCATCGCCAGCTCTCTTTTCATGATTTTCACTGCAATATCGGGATATTTCAATCCCAGCAGACCCATGGCCGCCAGGATGTATTTACGATCCAACAGAATCTTCGCCCTTACCGGCTTCAAAATTGCAGGGTGCTCCTTGTCAAACAACGCCTCCCGCAGTATTTCGGGCTGTTTGATGCCGTTGATGACAGGACCTCCCGTGCCGATCACGCTGCGCACCTTTCCCAGGTTTTTACCGGTTTGGACCCATACCTCTCCGGAGGTCGTATAGGCTGTGCTGATCCTGCCTGCATGCCGGTCAACGGCAAGCTTCACGGCAAAAGAAGCCAGAGCGGAATCCAGCTGCCCGATTTTTTCATCATCAACCGAAAGCAGCTCCGGCTTTGTGCTGATCAGCTCAACCAGGCGGCTTGTGTCCTCCACACTGAGACCCGCCCTGTCCGCGACAGCCTTGACACCTGCCGTTTCGGTCAATGCTGCTGCGTTATACCGGACACCCAGATCCCCTTCCACCGTCCTTTTTTCATATGGCTCCGGAAGGCCCTTCACAATAACGCCGGAAGCGTCCGGGCTTCCATCCCCGATGGAATAGACATCCGTCGTCGCTCCGCCGACATCCACCACAAGGAGTTCGCCCAGGCCCTTTTCATTGTCCGTACCGCAGGAAAGCAGGCTGGCAGCCTTCAGCACGGCCGCAGGGGTCGGCATCAATATCCCCTCCACCAGCTCCTGCACCCTGGTCAACCCTCTTGCACGGATGATTTTTTCTAGAAATATCTTCCGGATCATCTCCCGTGCCGGATTGATATTCAACACATTAAACTCCGGCATGACATTTTCACAAAGCCGGACATCCTTCCCTCCGGCCGACAGAATTCCGCCCACGTCATCCAGCACCGCTTTGTTGCAGGCTGCAACAATCGGAAAATCCCCATCGATCGCCGCAAGCTTTCTCGCGTTGTGCAGCACGGTATTCCGGTTGCCGCCGTCGGTCCCTCCGGAAAGCAGCACGATATCAGGCTGCAATGCGTATATTTCATCGGTTTCCCTGTCATTCAGTTCGTAGGAATAGGTCCTCATAACCTTTGCCCCTGCGCTCAGCGCCGCCATCCTGGCTGCTTCGGCAGTCAGGACGGGAACCAGGCCGACAGCAACCATCTTTAGTCCGCCGGCTGCGCTGCTGCAGGCATACCGGCTTGTAAACCTATTCACACCGGTCAGCCTGCTCAGGTCCTTCAACGCGTTTTCCAGCCCTTCGCAGATATCCGTCCGTACCGTAGTGAACGCTTTAGCCGTGCCGATTACACATTGGCTGTCAAGATCGACGGCGGTTGTTTTCGTATAGGTGCTTCCAATATCGATCAACAGAACGGTATCCACCCTATTCAACTCCCAAATCCTCTTTCAGATCCGCAATCGTCACATCCGGCATGGTTCCCGGAGGATAAACCCTTTTAAACCCCATGGCATGAAACCGTTTCTCCACTTCTTCGAACGGGGTTTTGCCCACCACCAGGTTTCCGCCCACATATAGAGGAACGTTTTCCAGACCGGCCTCATCGCATTTCTCCCGCAATTCCCTGCAGTCGATCTCTCCATGACCGTACAGCGACGACACCAGGATCGCATCTGCAGCAGTTTCAACGGCAGCCTGTATGTATTCTTCCTGTGAAACCATCACGCCCAGGTTGACCACGTTGAAGCCGGCCTGACTGAACGCCCGTTCCAGTATTTTATTGCCTACTGAATGCACATCCGCTCCGATGACGCCCATGACAAGTGTTTTATTTTCCATTATCATCACCCTTTTACCAGCTAAGATTGTTCAGATCACTGATATCGATGGCTCTTTCAGTACCTACAAGGCCGATTAAGGCATAAAGCTTTGAAATAGGGTCAAATTTGAATTCTTTGATAAGCTGGAAATTTTCTATTTCTGATGTGTTTCTGACATGAATCCTCGGACCCGTACAATGAAACTGCTCACTCTCGCCTATGTGAATATGCGTTTCGTCAGCATAGCAAACATCCATGCATCCTTTAATATAACGGGTTACGCTTTTTTCAACCGCAGCGATGTCAATATCCGGCTTGTAGTCAAATTCCAGCACGAAGCCATGCCGCACATCGCTGTGCACCTGCTTGTGCGGAAAGCCGAATTCCTCCTCCAGCACCTTGCAGGTGAGGTCTTCTGCGGTATGCGCCATTTTCCTGTACTTGATGGATTTTAATACGATGTCGCCGATGTCCTGCGGCTGCGGTCCAAAGATGTTCGGCCGGGTCACTATCACCTCTTCGCCTATTCCGATCAGCACTTCTGCATTCATACCGAGCATGGGGTAAATCAGGTCAAAATGCTCGATAATCACGCGCTTGTTCTGGTCTATTGCCCGTTTGACGGCATCTACCAGCACATGCATCTGTGTGAAGGCGGACTCGAACCGTATATCGATATGATAGGTATGACTGGTGAAAAATTCACAGTCAATATCCTTTAAAATAGGCAAAGGGCGTGTATTTAGCCCTTCGTCGTCATTGGTCAGCACAAGCCCCGGAAAAAGGCCCCTGATGAGCAGTGATTTTCCGGCGCCTGCATCTCCGATCAGACCAATCAGTTTATCCGTAGCGCTGATATGCCTTTGGGAAATCAAATGTCCAAGGTTCAGTATCCTGTTTTTACCCCTCGGTGCAAAATATACTGCATATAAAAGCGATTCATCCACCATGGACATTTGACCTGCACCTCCCGAAATGATCAAAAAGCATGACGCGCCGGCATCCAACGGACAGCCCTTTATGAAAAAGCTGTCCGGATGCCCGGTTCATCGTGTATGGGATATTTCTGTATTTTAAATACGAAGCCTGTTTTTATTCTTTACAGTCTTTCTGTAACCGACTTGGCCTGCATAAACAACAGAAGGTAGTCCGCACCTCCGGCCTTGGAATCCGTACCCGACATGTTGAAGCCTCCGAAGGGCTGTACGCCTACCAACGCGCCGGTGCACTTCCTGTTGAGGTACAGGTTTCCCACATGGAATTCTCGTTTTGCTTTTTCCAGCCTGGTTCTGTTGTTTGTATAAACTGCGCCTGTCAGGCCATATTCCGTATTGTTCGCAATGTTCAGCGCATCATCAAAATCCCCGGCCTTGATGAGTGCCAGTACAGGCCCGAAAATTTCCTCCTGCGCAATAACGGCCCCAGGTTTGACATCTGCAAATACGGTAGGCTGTATATAATATCCCTTTTTCGGAAGTGCTGCTCCTCCTGCTATCAACCTGCCCTCGTTTTTACCGGTTTCGATATAGTTCAGTATATTATTATATGCCTTTTCATCAATCACAGGTCCCATGCTGATGCCCGGTACTCTTGAAGCACCCACTGACAAAGCGAGCACCCGCTCCCTGATCAGCTCTGCCATCCGGTCATATACATCGGAAACAATAACGGCCCTTGAGCATGCCGAACACTTCTGGCCCTGAAATCCGAACGCCGATGCGACAATTCCGGCAGCTGCATCTTCCAGGCAGGTATCCGAATCCACGATAATGGTATCCTTCCCTCCCATTTCCAGCACAACCCTCTTGAGCCACTTCTGGCCCGGCGCCGTTTCTGCCGCAAGCCTGTTTATTCTGAGGCCGACTTCCTTTGAGCCTGTGAAATTAATAAACCGAACCTTCGGATGCTTCACCAGGTAATCCCCGATCAGGCCGCCCGAACCCGGCAAAAAGTTTACGACCCCTCCGGGCAGTCCCGCTTCTTCAAGCAGTTCCATGAATTTGGCCGCAATGACGACGGTGGTGCTGGCGGGCTTCATCACAACAGTATTTCCGGCGACCACTGCCGCGGAAGTCATACCGACGAGGATGGCCAGCGGGAAATTCCAAGGTGAAATGATCACGCCTACCCCCAGCGGGATGTAATTGCATTCGTTGGTTTCCCCGGGATACGGATATACCTTCATCCCTTTGTTCAGCTCAAGCATCTGCCTGGCGTAATACTCAAGAAAATCAATGGCTTCCGCCGTATCTGCATCTGCTTCCGCAAAATTCTTGCCTGCCTCTTCCACCAGCCATGCGGAAAATTCATACTTCCGCCTTCTCAGAATAGCAGCAGCCTTCAACAGATAGCCTGCCCTTTCCCGGGCACTTACGTTCTTCCAGCTTTCGAAAGCCGTCAGGGCGCACTGTATGGCTTTTTCAGCCTGTTCAACAGTTGCGGAGGCAGCTGTTCCGATTATTTCTTCATAATTGGACGGATTGATGGATTGAATAACCTGGTCCGAATGAAACCTTTCTCCTCCGATGACCAGATGAAAGTGTGCGCCCTTGCTGCTGTCAACCCTCTTCAGCGCTTCCAGCATCAGACCCAGATTCTCCTGTTTTGAAAAATCTATGTATGCTTCGTTTTTATATTCCGGCAGCATATTTTCACCCCCATGAAATTTTTGTATAATAAAACATTGCAGTGCATATGTATGCGAAAAAATGGGTTAAGATTTTTACTGCTTGTTAAATTCATATTAGCATATTCAAGTATAAAGTCAATATATTCCTATAAAAAAGGCCATGCAAGCTGTGCTGCATGACCGTTATACCATCCGTATTGACCGCCCTTCCGGCTATTCTTACGAGACCCGGACGAGGTTATCAAGCATTCTGCCCGAAGCCTTTCTCATTTCAAGCCCCGCCCTATCCAGAACGGTTTTTACTCTTTCCTGCTCTACAGGCCGTTTGATCGTCATTTTAGTCGTTTTTACCAGGTCTTCCTCCGTCATGACAAAATATCGTATAATTTTGTATTGCGGAAGCGTCTTATTGATCTCCCTGATGGCGGCATCGAACGCGGACGCCATACTACCTTCATCCGGCATTCCGTCTATCTCCGCGGCAAGCGCCTCCCTGTCCACCACCAATTTCGCGCATACCTGTATATCTCCGTCCGGCGCTTTGTTGCCCCAAACAAAGGAATCCCTGACACCGTGGATTTTATTGAGCAATACTTCGTACTCCTCAGGAAATGCTTTTTTACCATTGGTAAAAACGATCATTGATTTTGCACGTCCGGTAATCCGGATAAATCCCTTTTCATCAATCGTGCCAAGGTCTCCTGTTCTGAACCAGCCATCCGGTTCCATAACCTCTGCAGTAGCCTCCGGATCTTCATAATACCCGAGCATGACGTTTCCACCGCGTGCAAGAATTTCTCCCATGCCGTTTTCATCCGGATGATCGATGGTAACCTCAACACCGGCAAGCGGATAGCCTACCGTACCCGGCATATTGACAAAATCATTTGTGGCAGACACAACAGGTGAGGTCTCCGTAAGCCCATACCCCTGCAGCAGGATCAGTCCCATCCTGTCGAAGCCCTTAATAACAGAAGGATCCAGCGGAGCAGCCCCCGAGACCGCAAGCCTCAGGTTGGGGCCGAGTTTGTCAAACACACTTTTAAAAAGCTTCCGTCTGATGTCAATTCCCAGCAGACGAAGAAAATCCGATACCATTGCAAGTATTTTCAGCATCCCTGCTTTTCCTGATTTTTGAATGCCATCCTGCAGTTTCTTGTACATAGCCTCCAGTATGGCCGGAACCGCTACAAGTATCGTAACCTTGTATTCCCGAATATTCTGAGCGATATGCCGTATACCTTCACAGTAGGCGATGCAGACACCTCTGTGTACCATAAACATCAGGCCTATGCTGTTCTCAAAGGTGTGATGCAGCGGCAGCAGCGAAAGGTGCACATCTCCCGGACCTGCATTTATTATTGTCGTCATGGCGGTTATGTTGCAAGCAATATTCGCGTGTGAAAGCATGACGCCTTTTGATATGCTGGTGGTTCCTGAAGTGAAAAGCAGAATCGACATACGCTCCCTGTCAATTTCCGCACCGGTAAAAGTCTTGTCTCCCGCTGCCAGCAGTTCTCTTCCCTTGTCGACCAGCTCCGGCATGGTGATGAACCTGGCGTCCTGTCGCGTCGCATCAGCCGCGTTTTCGATGCAGATATAATATTTGATTTTTATATTGGTCTGGGCGATTTCCAGCATCATATTATGAAAAGCCGGACTGTAGAAAATGGCTTCAACACTGCCTCTGTCTACGAGGTTTTCCACCTCATTCCGCGGCAGATACTTATCCATGGGTACGGCAACGCCCGTCCCGTTGATGATGGAAAAATAGCATACACCCCATTCATAGCGGTTTTCACTGATGATGGAAACCCGCGAGCCCTTCAAGCCCAGCGATATCAATGCCGTACCAAGACAGTCTATATCCCTGTCGAATTCTATATACGTTTTCCCAGTAATCTTCCCTTCCGGGTCTTTGAATTTAAAGCCTGTCATATCGCCATATTTGCGCACGCTGCCTTTGACCAGTTCACGAAGGTCCTGAACGACGGCCGGTTCATAATATCCCAAACCTCTGACAATCCTTCTGCCGTTTTTTTCATCTATGCGAATACCTTTATTCATACCAATCACCCCAACCTTTAGCGGCATTTATGCGCTAGTTCTATAATCAGCTGTTATTACCTGGTTATAATTATAACGCATGTTCATAAAAAATGCAAGTCTCTCCCTCTTTATTGTGCTCCTATCCGGCGCAATAAGGGTGAGGGTATCCTTGCACAGCAACTCTTTGAAAAATGCAGCAAAAGGATGAGGATATGTTGTCTGATGAACGTGCCGTCCACTTCAGATCATTCGGACGGCTCCGTAAGCTCCTGCCTCTGTTCCTAATCGAAGGAAGTGCATACTCTGTTGCGACCGTTGTATTTAGCCTTGTACATTGCTTTATCAGCCTGGAGAATCAATGCTTCGGGATCATGCTCAAAGCCGGTGATAGGTGATGTAACACCGAAGCTTGAAGTAATCCTGATCGGTTCCTGTATTCCCTCAACGCTTATGTTCAGCAGCT
>JAEZMC010000242.1 GCA_023435805.1 Bacillota bacterium
GTACATGCCCAGTTCTCTGTCATACAGCTCTGTACGCAATACGGACTCATACAATTTTTTCGCTTCATCTGCATCCCTGTTCACGCGTAACGCATGAACCTGGGTTTCCAGAAAGGGCGGAAGAGGAAGCTGTTTAAACCTTTTCACCTCTACGGTGCTGTTGCCATCCTCTCTGTCCGATATCACATATTCTTCCGGCTCGTTGATAAAATAGGCGTGATAGATGCCGGAATCCGAAGCATACGATTTCTTGATTCCTCTTTCAACCACTTCAAACGCTTCGCCCAGAAAGTGATTGATATATGCCGCATCCAGCGTTGTTTCCCGGCCGTCCAGGCCATAGCGGGTTCTTTCCCTATACTGCTCCTTCAGGCTGTTTGACCGTTCCCAGAGAATATGGCACCCTTCAACACCGATACCGGCATCCGAAGCATTTGCCTCACCTATTGCCCCCAGCAGGCCCGACAGGAAATGGCCCAGTTCAACGGGAACATTCAGCATACCGTTAAGCAGGCCGTACTTTGCCAACCACCCTTTTAAAAGCAGGATCAGTCTTTTCAGCTCAAGCGTTTCACAAACGGATGAGCCGAACATTCCGGGCAACCCGTTCAACGCGTCATTCCAGTTAGGTTTTCCTGCCTCCATCTCCACACCGGTTCCATGCGCATCCAGCGATGCAAGCTTGTTTACGCATATGCAGAGCAGCTTGCACCACAGCGAGGCATAGAATATTTCGCCTCTTCCGTTATCGGTTCTTACCCTGTACCGGTCATATTCCCTGGCCGCCAGCAGCTGCCTTTTCCGCTCATCCCTGCCCATACTGCGGTACTGGCCGAGGCGGCCGTTGATGAACACATACCGCTCCTTTCTGGGCAATACATAATACTCATCCTCATAAAAGCAGAGCAATCTCTCTTCCCCGAGAAGTGAAGCCATGCGGTCCGGGAACAGGGTTTCAAAGCTTTCCAGCAAATCCAGATTGTAATGCCAGTGGTCGATCCAGTACCCCTCGCCGTGCTCTGCCTCCTCATGCCGTATGCTGTGCAGGATGACTCTGCTGACCAGCTCATGAGCCGTTAAATTCGGAGCCAGCTTTTCTTTGTGAACAAAAGCCAGCAAGGTATTCGGAGCAAACGGTTTTTCCAAAAACTTCGCCAGCAATGACGCCTGGCCTTCCTCCAGCTGAAGCAGGGAGGATAGCACAGCGGCTTCACCTGTGTACCGGTAACTGTTCCCTTTTACGACAAGGGGATTGTACCCGTCCAATTGTATTAAATTTAAAAAATAAACCACATTGGAAATGCCGGTATCCGGGTTGAACCATGCGTCATTGCGCCGGTTCTGGCAGATGTCCCTGTAAGCGCCGTTGCCCTGAGAATAATATTCCGGCAGCAGCCTGAAGCTGTTGTAATCCCTTTCCGGATCTCCGTGCCTCCTGGAATAGGCATGGAAAACGTCCCGCCTCCCGCCTGCCTCAATGCTTACCGGCAGGCCGCCGCGCAGGACGTTGTCCAGAAAATTCTGTCTGCTGTAGGAATCGAATGCCTTGCACGCCGAGCGGACAAAGGATTTGTCCGTCAGTTCTCTGATGATTCGCCTGTTTCGTTCCGCCTTTCGGCCGAAAAAGTCCTCGTTTAAATATCCTGTGATCAGGCTGTTCAAGCTGCTTTTCGTTTTGGCGTGTCCGATGAGCGAATACACGGTTTTGCTTTCCTTTGCTCCAAGTTCGAGCGCCGCATACCCCATGGCGCATCCGGTTTGGTTCGTACCGGTCTGATCCTCCGGCCCGGGTACGCGAAATCCCTTTTTGCAGAATTCAAAAGGATAGCTCAAATCGCTTACATGGCCAAATATCCATACCGGATCGATGATCGGCTCCAGCATTTTGATTTCGCATCCATTATGAAAAAACCCGGCATAAAAATTTCCCGCCATGATCCGGGTGACTTCCGGTCCATCCTCCGCGATGACCTTCAACCGGTAGAAGGGCGCCTTTTTTTCCATATTCTCCACCATCGCCCATGCTTCAATGGTTCTGCTCATATTCTTCATATGGAGGTCCCACATCCCGTAAGACGTAATGGCCGGCATGCCGTCAAGCAGCTCCAGCCTCAATGTGCCGCCACCGCAATTGGTTATGGTGACAGACCGGGCCAGTGCCGCTACCGGTTCTTCCGGAACTGTAAAATATTCGACCCGTACCTTGATACCGAGTGTTTCATTTGTCTCTTCCAGACACAAATCATACGGGCTGACAGTCATTCTGTTGTGCACGTCGAATCCTGCATTGGCACAGCTTTCATTGAAGGGCTCATAGAAGCCTTCCCGATCTCCGGTATCAAACTTAATGAAGGTTCTGAAGCCATGGGTGCCAACAAGCCTGTATGCTTTGTTTGCTGGCTGAAATTCCATAATAGCCCCATCCTTGCTTTCTGTTCCGAAGCTGCATACCGCCTGCCCTCTGTTCACATAAAAGCACCACAGCGGAATACCCGTCAAACCGGCAATTCCCGGGAAAAAGCTTGAAAAGGTCCGTGCTCTTGTATAATTCTCCAGGACAAATTTTAAATCATCCTGATCGTCCAAATGATATTCTACCGTCCGGTCTTTATTTTCCCACATGATGAGGCCCCCCTTTTTAAGCACCTATTAAAATCTTCTCCGCCGGTTTCCTCCCGGCTATCCCTCCAGCGTGATCTCGAGCCTGATGGTACCTGCGTCCGCCGCAGCTGCAAGCACTTCTTCGGGAAGCCGTACCAGCCTGCCTTCAATAATCCATTGATCCATGCTTTTTCCGTTCATCACAGCCTTTTTGACAAGGCAGCAGGAATAATCCGCCAGCCCCGGATTTTTATAATCCACCAGAAGCCTGTATCCCCGGAACCACGCACATGCAGAGGCGGTGCCGTCGCTGCGGAACTGTTCGCCCATCAGCCGGGGCTGTATGACAAGATCCCCGTTTTCGCCCCGGATCCCGTACATCTCGTTTAAAACGGTCAATAGCAGCCAGCTTGCAGAACCGGTCAGGTAATGGTACATGCCTTTCCCCTCCGGCGTGAAATACTCGGGAATGCCCGGGTAGATACCGTTTTTTTGCATATCTGTTGCCAGCAGGTACAATGATTTAAAAACCTCATAAGCTTCTTTTACCAGACCTCGCTTATAAAGGGCATTCATGTACATCACCGTCATGTGGCTGAATACCGAACCGTTCTCCTTTTCACCGTAGGCAAATGCAAAACCCCTGCCCAGGTTGAGCTGATTGCCACCCAGAGGGGTATTGAGCCTGTAGCCTCCGGTAACGGGATCCTTTAGATACCTGCGGCAGGCTTGATAGGCCGTCAAAGCCTGATCAACGGATGCAGGCCCGAACATGGTCGTAAAGACCTGCGCCGTAAGGTTGATCCGGTTGCCTTCCTCAAATTCGCCGTCGACTCTTTGCCCGTCATTGTTGTAATACCCGTTGAAATACCCGTCTCCGGCCTTCGTCTCCACCCATTCCTGCCGGTTGATACGCTCATACAGCCATTTCCCCTTCTTTTTCAGGTCACGTGCGATATCGACAGTTTTCAGGCTTGCCTTCCTTCCAGAAACATAGCCGCTTACAGTCTTCAGATAGGAGTCCAGCAGCGACTTTTTATAAAGGATATTGTCATAATCCGCTTCCCCGGTTAATGTATCCAGCAGCATACACAATTCCTCAAAAAGCTCCAGCCTTTTCACTTCCATTTTGCTTTCAAGCATGGAAAGCAGCTCCGACAGTCCAAGCAGGTTACTCGCGTACAACGCGGAGAATGCCGTACTTTCTCCCCGTTCCCGCGCCATATCCAGCGTGTCGTTCCAGTCTCCGCCCTCCAGCCGTATCATATTATGCTCGCCGACGTTAAAAAAGGCGGACAGATGCTGTACCAGGAGGTGCTCCAATATCGTTCCGGCATACGGCTTTCCATCAGAAGTCTGCAGGTTCTGGCCCATTTCAGGGCTCCACCGGCTATCTCTTCCGGCGGCCCTCATAATAAGCCCATCCCTGAAATAAGCCTGCTCTTCCAGTAAAAATCCGAAATCGCCGCTATAATCAATATAAAGCCTTGTGGTCAAATACGGCCAGGTTCCGTGATCCATCCATACGCGCGGGATATTGTTTCGGTCCGCAATAAACTCGCCGGGTTTTGAACCGATGATGGTTGCGTTCGTGCCATCCGCCCTTATACCCCCAAAGTTGTTGTAAAGCATCTCCCTGACATTTGCAGGATCATGCAATATCAGCGACAGGCAATCCTGCCAGAGGTCTCTCCAGCCTCTGCCTCCCTTGCCGTAATCATGATGCGGCATGAACGAACAGCCGTATATCTTTCTCAATACCGGTTGGACGGCGACCCACCTCATCCAGTTGGAAAAACCGGGTAAGCCCGACACAAATGCGGTATCGCCAGCCAGTCTGCCCCAATGCTGTCGGTTCTCCTCCAACGCATTCATCAGCTTTTCCTTCGTATTGTATCGGCGGAAAACGTCTTCAGCCTCTTTTGCATTCCGGCAGGTACCCGTCATGATGATATAACCGGTCTGCATTCCAGGTTTCAAAATCACGTCCCCAAACCTCAGCGCACCCACATATTCCTTTCCGTCAAGGCGTTCTCCGTCAAATACGGCAGGGTCCAGGTTCTTTACCACCGCCTCAGGCCAGTCGAAGCATCCGGCTTCCCCGGTGAAGCTGTGTGCGGAGGGTATGGTTCCCACAGGGAGCGCACCGTCCTCCTGTGCACCGATTACATAATATCCGGTTTCGTTATATTTATGCCCGCGTTCATCAAAAACAATGACCGGCTTCATGAAAATGCCGCATTCCAGTTTTTCAAGTCGGTTCAGCAGCGACGTCACATGTCTGTGGTCCCGGATGTTTTCAGCGGATCTTCCATACAGCGGAATTGCCGATGTCGGTGTGACACGGATTTCCTCATTGCCTGCATTTGTCAGCATGACATGCAGGATCTCGACCCTGTCCTCACTGGCGGGTACAAAGCTGAGTATTTCAGAGGCAAGGCCCCTTTTTTCGTCCCTGTATTTCAGCCTGTGCCAGAGAAGACCCGCTTCGACGGTCCTTGCCTCCAGCCCCTGCTCCGCATACCTTCCGGCGGTTTGTTCCGCCGAATTCCCGGTGGCGGACCAGGCACCTCTGCCATAAATATAAAACCAGAAGTTTCTGGCCGATCTGGATTGGTAGAAATCTTCGACCGTCACAGGAGGCAGTACAAAATGGTGCTGACCCGTCTTGCAGTCACCGTGCAACATCGGAGTGACGGAGGACATCAGTCCTGCTTCATTGCACAGTGGAAAATACAGTTCATTGACTGACGAGGGATCGCCAAGCCTGAATGTTCCGTTCTCATCAATAAACTCAAACC
>JAEZMC010000244.1 GCA_023435805.1 Bacillota bacterium
CTCCTGAAGCGATTCAGGTCATGCAGGCAGTTTCGGATCTGATGAATAAGGACCACGTCGCTCCATCCATCGCTGTTACCAAGTCCCTGCCGGCATCTGCGGCAATGCTCATGAACGGTCAGCTCGGCATCCTGCCAAGCGGCACCTGGGATGATGTAAACTTTGTAACAGAGAACTACGATGTAGGGGTTGCGCCATATCCGACTATGAAAACGCCGGTATCCATGGCATGGGCTTCCTGCTATATGATGTCGGCAACCTCCAATTATCCGGACCAGGCATTCAAATTTCTTCAGTTTGTTACGGACGGCGAACAGAATGAAAATGTCCTGAAAATGAATCTGCCGAATCTGAAGTCTTATTACAGCGATGAAGGCAAATTCACGCAATGGTCCGATTTGAACAAGCACAGTGCAGATTTCCTTAAAGCGGTGCCTTCAATCATGAATATTTCCATCACCCCCGAGAACGTCAACCTGAAGAACTTCGGCCCTATTGTCGACCAGACGATCAGCCCTGAAATGGACAAATTGTGGCTGGGCGAAAAGACGGCACAGGAAATGGTCAAGATCCTCGAAGAGAAAACAGCAGGAAAATGGCAGGGATACTGGGATAAGTAAGAGCAGTCATCCGGTTCGATCATAGGGGTACTCCTCCGGAAAAGCACAATATCATAGGAATGCTTCCGGGGGGGACCCTTTCTTTGAAAGGTGAATTTCATGGCAAAAATGGATAAAACAAACAGACATTCTTTTTTTTCAAGACATTCCGACACAGTATGGGGCTATTTTTTCATATTACCGACAATCATCAGCCTGACCCTGTTTTACTTCGGTCCGATGCTGTTCAGCTTTTTCATCAGCTTCACTTCCTGGGATGTTGTTCGCCCGCCGCAATGGGTGCTATTTGACAATTATATTAAAGTATTCAGCGATGAACTGACGATGAAATCGCTGGGTGTAACCCTCTACTATACCCTTATTGCTGTGCCGGCAACAACCGTAGTGGCACTTCTGACGGCTGTCCTGCTCAATACCAGGGTGAAGGCTCTATCCTTCTTCAGAACGGCGTTGTATATTCCCTCCATTGTTCCCATGGTGGCCAATGTTGCCCTCTGGATGTTTCTATACAATCCGGCTTTCGGCTTGCTGAATTACTTTATAGGGTTGTTCGGAATACCGCCTCAAAACTGGGTATATGCCAAAGAGACGGTCATCCCCTCCCTTGCGCTGATGGCCGTCTGGGGCGCGGGGAACACAATTGTAATCTACCTGGCAGGGCTGCAGGGAATATCACAGGAGCTGTATGAATCCGTCGCAATCGACGGCGGAAATGTATTACATAAATTTTTTCACGTAACGCTTCCCATGCTGAGCCCGGTCATTTTTTACAACGCAGTCATGGGGATCATCGGAAGCATGCAGGTCTTTACCCAGCCCTATATCATGACACAGGGCGGACCTGATAATGCCAGCATGTTCATAGTATTACTGCTGTACAGGACGGCTTTCCGCAATCAGGAAATGGGCTATGCCTCGGCTATGTCCTGGGTGCTGTTCGTGATTATCGGTATCATGACGCTGATCGCATTTAAAACTTCCAACACATGGGTATTCATCGAAGGTGAGGATAAAAATGGCAAAAATAAGAATTAGGCCAGGGAAAGGCCTCGTATACTTAATATTGATATTGTTATCTCTGTTTTGCTTATTTCCGTTTTTCTGGCTGATTCGAAGCTCCTTCATGAGCAGTATGGAGATTTTCGCCATGCCAATGCAGTGGCTGCCAAAGAGGCTGCGCTTCGAAAACTACAAGGAAGCGTTGACAGCGCTTCCCTTTGCGATATATTTCAAGAATACGATGATCATCGTTATCCTGAACATGGTCGGCTGTATTTTCAGTTCCAGCTTTATCGCCTTCGGATTTTCAAGAATCCGGTTCAGAGGACGGAATGTATGGTTCGCGCTTTTGCTTACTACAATGATGATCCCTTCATCCACAGTGTTGATTCCACAGTTTATCGGGTGGAAGCTCGTAGGAGCTTACAATACTTATTGGCCTTTGATCCTGCCCGCATTTTTTGGAAACGCATTTTTCGTTTTCCTTCTGCGGCAGTTCAATTACACCATACCCAAGGCATACGATGAAGCAGTGCTTCTGGACGGGGGGAATTATTTCACCATATACCGGAAGATTATTCTCCCGCTGTCCAAGCCTTCACTTACCGCTGTCGGGATTTTCACCTTCATGTATAACTGGAACGACTTCTTCGGGCCGTTGATTTATCTGAACACCAGTGAGAAGTATACCCTTGCACTAGGGCTCCAGTCCTTCATAGGCCAGTACAATTCAGAGTGGCATCTGCTGATGGCGGCGTCGACAGTGATCATTGTACCGATGATTGCAATATTCTTCCTCGCCCAGCGCTATTTTATCGAAGGGATTACCTTCTCCGGCCTGAAAGGGTAAGCTGTCACGCTTGAACCTTCAGCCGAAAACATGAAAACATGAAAAATAAGGAGCGAGATGCATGTTGGATATATCAAGCTGGAACACCTGGGATATACGGTGTCTGAACGCGGTAATGAAAATACCCGAACTGGCCGAGCTGCGAGTCGGCGTCTATGATACGGATACGCACCTGTACCAGGATGAATTCCTCTGGTCGAATGTTGTGCGATTTGGCTATCACCATCCGTACGGAGAGTATTTTGACATTGACCTGAAATTTCTCGATGCTGTCTTTACCATGGAGTTTGCCAGTCATGGAGACCAATTCGTATATAAGATTGCCTTTCCTGACAAACAGCCGAAGTACAGGCTGAATCTCGCTGCAATGTTCCGATGGGGAGCAAAGGGCAGCATTCTGATGGATGACTGCTCCATCACCATGTCTGCAAAAGAGCATCACTACCGTTTTACCATTCATGGAATACAGGACAGGGAAACCCTGGTGAATACAACTCATCAGGGGCTGCTGTTCGACACCGGCTCTCCAGTCTATGTCACCTGTAATATGGATCTGACCCAGGCCGAAATGGACGAATATCTTCATACCGGACGCAAGAAATGCATGGATTCCTGCAGTCAGGGAGAAGGAGCACTGATGGATACTCCCCAGGCAATTATCAAGGGAATCGCGTGGAACACGATCTACGAACCGATCGGTGACCGAATATGCTCTCCCGTGTCCCGGGCCTGGTGCACCGGTAACGGCACTGGCTTTGGTTCCTACGTACTGTTCGCCTGGGATACGTTTTTCGCAGGACTTTTGAGCGCCGCACAGGATAAGGTCTTTGCCTGCCAGCAGGTTCGAAGCATCCTGCAGGAGATGACACAGGACGGTATGATCCCAAACTTCGGCGCCCAGAACGCCTGCAGCATAGACCGCTCACAACCTCCGGTCGGCGCGTACTGCGTACTGAAGCTTTATCGTCAGTTTGGCGAGCCCAGCCTGCTGGAGGAAACCTATGAAAAATTGATGAGCTGGAATTGCTGGTGGATGAAGAACCGTGACGGAAACGGCGACGGTTTGCTGGAATGGGGCTCAAATCCCTATCCGGAAGGACGCAGGGTGCAGTATGAGGCGGACAACCACCAGGCAGCCATGTACGAGTCGGGTCTTGATAACAGCCCGATGTACGACGACGTAGTATACAACAAGCAAGCTCATACCATGGAATATGCCGATGTCGGCCTGAATGCGATGTATGCGATGGATTGCTGGGCTCTGGCAGAGATTTCACGGCTTTTGGGTAAGACGGAGCAAGCAGGGCTTCTGGACAAGGAATATAACAGGATGCGGGAAGCTATGAATGAGCAGCTCTGGGACGAAAAAACCGGGATCTATCTGAATCGCCATTGGGATGGCCGGTTCAGCTACAGGTTATCGCCAACGAATTTCTACCCGCTTATTGCCGGAATCGCATCCCCGGAACAGGCAGAACGCATGGTGAAAGAGCACTTGCTCAATGAGGAGGAATTCTGGGGCCAGTTTGTCATACCGAGCATTGCAAGAAATGATCCCGCCTTCCCCGACAACGACTACTGGAGAGGCAGAATCTGGGGGCCTATGAATTTCCTTGTGGCCGAAGGCATCAAAAGATACGGATTCCATGACGTCGCCTACCAGTTCGCGCAAAAGAGCCAGGCGCTTTTCCAGCAGGAATGGCAGGAAAAAAACCATATCCATGAAAATTACAATGCCGTTACCGGTGAGGGCTGCGATGTTAAAAACGCGGACCCGGTATATCACTGGGGAGGGCTGCTTGGCTACCTTGCGGTCTCAGAATTGATTGAGGCGCAGCCATGGGGCGGCATGCGGTTCGGAAATTTAAAAGGTGAACGCGCAGCCATAAAGAATTTCCCGGCCGGAAGCAGTGACACTTATGATGTCGCCATTGACGGTCGTTTGTCTGTCAGCCGCAACGGATCTGAGATTATCCGAACGGATGTGCCGGTTATGATCAGGGGATATGTCCTTGACGAGAGCGTACTGCGGTTTGAAATTGTGGCCGAAAAGCCAGGAAATCTGGTTCTGAAACCGGATTTCACCGTAAAGGAAATCATGGTCAGGATAAAGGAAGAAACAGTGGTTTTAGAAAGAAAAGATGAAATGATTATTCCATTCTTTTAACAACCGGGTTTTTCTGTCCTCTATGATGAAGATGACTGAAAGGACTATATCAATGTTTACACAAAAAGACAGGAAAATAATGCGGGACCTGGCAGGACAAGTCCGCGAAATAGCCGAGCTGCCTGTAATGGAACAGCGCAGACAGCGCATATACAAATTCAACGCTCTCAAACCGGAAAAGCCTCTGGTCTTGTGTTATCCGGAGGGAGCCTGGAGAGAGCTGCTCCCCGAAAGTGAAATGGCCTGCGGGGATCCAAGGCTGCGTGCCTGGGAGTGGAAGCTGCGCAGCCAGATCTATTGGTGGGAGCATATCAATGACGACAACGTACTGGAGCCCTGGTTCAACATACCATGGGAAATCACAGTCGGAGATTATGGTGTGAAAATTAATGAAATACATGGAGAAGGTCTTGGCAGTTACCGGTACGAGCCGCCTGTCGCCGACCTGGAAAGGGACTTTGAAAAGCTACATTTCAGAGAGTTCAAGGTTGACAGGGCCCTTACCCGCGAGAATGCAGCACTCGCGGAAGAGCTGTTCGGAGACCTGCTCCCCTCAAGGATACGCGGTTATACCTATTATACATGTTCCATTACATGGGAGGCTCTGAAGCTGATCGGTATGGAATCCCTCTTTGTTAACATGTACGATGATCCGGACAATCTTCACCGGTTTATCCGGTTCCTTGGAGAGGATCAGACCAGATATTACGAATGGCTGGAGCAGGAAAAGCTGCTCACCCTGGATAACGAAAACGACTACGTCGGGACCGGCGGAGCAGGATATACCGACGAGCTGCCTCAAAAGGACTGGAAGGCAGGATCAGCGGTTCGGTTATCTGACACATGGGGACGGACCGACTCCCAGGAGACTATAGGAGCATCCCCCGCCATGTTTGCAGAATTCGTTCTGCAGTACCAGATCCCCCTGCTGGCAAAATTCGGCCTGAACTGCTATGGCTGCTGCGAGCCCATACAGGACCGCTGGCCGTATATCAAGGATATCCCGAATCTCAGGAGACTATCTGTTTCACCCTGGTGTGATCAGGAGAAAATGGCGGATTACCTGGGCAAAAATTATATTTTCAGCCGCAAACCAAGCCCCACCCCGGTATGTACGAATTTTGACGAGGAAATCATCCGGGATGATATCCGCAATACTTTAAAGATTGCAAAAAACAATGTGCTGGAAATCGTTATGAAGGACACACACACGGTTTGCAGCCAGCCGAACCGCATCACCAGGTGGGTGGAAATAGCACGTGAAGAAGTTGACTCGATCTGATTCAGTTAATTACAGCAAACATGCTAAAGGAGCGTAAAAAATGGAAATTAATCTGGCAGGAAGGATTGCGGTCGTCACAGGTGCGACCGGAGAACTGGGCAGGGTTATGGTGCTTACATTGGCAAAATGCGGCGCAGATATCGCAATCCATTACCACCGGAATGAAGAAAAGGCGAAGGAACTCTTGCAGGAGGTCGGCAGCCTCTCCAGAAAGGCCATCATGGTTCAGGCGGATATCACAAATCCCGATTCTGTCATGAAAATGAGAGATGTCATTTCCACTGGCCTTGGAAAACCGGATATCATCGTTAGCAACGCAGTCATTCAATATCAATGGAAGCCTATACTGGAGCAGGCTCCCGAGGATTATGAAAGCCAGTTTCGCAGCTGCGTCATGCAGAATGTGCTGATGGCAAAGGCATTCATCCCCTTCATGATCGAAAAAGGAGCGGGACGTTTTATCGCTATCAATACGGAAACCGCAATGCAGTGCAATATTGGCCAGTCCGCATACGCCTCCGGCAAGCGAGGGATGGATGGCGTGATCCGGGTCCTGGCAAGAGAGGTCGCCGAGCACCAGATTACAGTAAACCAGGTCGCGCCTGGCTGGACAATCAGCGATAGAGACAGGCTGAACGGGACAGAGAAAAACACGTCATATGAGAAAATGGTGCCGATGAGACGCAGAGGTACGGACCAGGAGGTTGCAAATGTTGTGGCTTTCCTGGCTTCTGACCTGTCCAGCTTTATCACAGGAGCCTACATCCCGGTAAACGGCGGCACCGTCATGCCGACCATATAAAACATACTGTGGAGGATAAAATGGAACAGAAATTATTAAGGCATGTCGTGATTTTTAAGTTTAAAGACAGTGCTTCAAGAGAAGGAATAGAAGCGGTAGAAAACGCATTTGTGGCTCTGAAGGACAGCATTCCCTTTATCCGCTCACTGGAATGGGGCACGGATGTGAGCCCGGAAGGTATTAGCGATGGCTTTACCCATTGTTTTCTGGTAACCTTCGCCAGCGAGAAGGACAGGGACGCCTATCTACCCCATCCGGCACATAAGGCTTTCGGGAATGTATTGCAGCCGGTCATCGACAAGGTTATGGTAATAGACTATTGGGCACGCATGTAATGTTGTTATTAGCAGAGATTATTTGCCTGCCCCGTATTCGTCGATCTGCCGCTGCAGTTCAAGGACAATATTGTCCACGCCATTTTCTTTTTGCTCCTTAACAAAAACCTCCGTATCATTTGCTGTGAAGGCGCCCGAATATACCTTCCGGTCCAGTTCGTTGACAGACGTGCGCCTTAAATTGACCAGCTCCGATACAGCGGAATAATCAGGGGAAAAACCAAGATGCGGCGGATATTTGGTTCTCTCATTTATGATTTTCGTATAACGGACGATTTCTTCTTTCACACCGGAAAAATTAGCCCGTTCGTAATCTATATTTCTGAATGGCACCTTCCAGCTCCAGGAAAAGAAAGAGTGCTCCGCATCCGTTGCAACAACCGGTGTGATATAATCCGACTCTTCCTTGTAATGTACGCCCTTTATACCGTACATCAGCAGGTCGTAGTTTTTTTGGCTGGACTGCAGCCAGTTCACAAACATCAGCAGCCGATCCGCCTGGAGGGATTTTTCACTGACAAGCAGACCGCTCTCTAAAGGTGAATTCCGTGCGGAATACCCGGCAGACAACTGATATGCCCGATATTTATAGTCCGAGATACCCTCCAATGCAAGAAGTGTGTTAAACTGGAACTCATCTCCCAAATTGCTGATAAAGGATGCCCATTTTCCGCTGGTTATCATGTTTTCATCGATCTGGGCGATTCCTACATTTTTCAGTAAATACCCTTTGTCATACCAGTTTTTGATTCGGTTCATGCCCTCGGTAAAGCCGGAAGTCTGCTCCCATGCTTCCAGCTTGATGGAAGGACTGTCCCATTTATAAACCAGGCCCAGCCCGTAATCCAGCGTTACATAGCCGTTTACACCCGAAAAGAGTCCAAGGGTGGTATCCCAATAATTTAAAGGTATCATGTCCGGTTCATTTTTTTTAATCGTTTCAAGATATACTTCAAAGTCCGGGTAACTGTCAATTTCGGGAATATTATACTTTTTCATCAGATCCTGACGGACGATTGCACACCGTCTGTCTGCGCTTGGAATCCTTGCCGGAATGGCATAGATCCTGCCGTTGGAAGACATGGCGGCAAGTTCATTTGTTGAAAATTTGCTGAAATAGTCCGGTGCATACTGCTGAAAAGATCCGGACAAATCCTTGATCAAGCCTTCCTTTGCAAGCGAAGCCAGCGTCGAGGGGAAATAGGAGGAATAATAGAAGGCATCGCAGGGCGAGCCGGCTGCAATCGTCGACCTTATATTATCCAGGTACGGTTCCGGTTCTGCTCCAATAAATTCAAAGGACAATTCTGCTTTCAGTTCATCCCGTAATTTCTCATTAACTGCGGCCAGGACCTTTGCCAGTGCAGTATCGGATTGGCCTTCAATATAGATGGTCAGTTTTGCATCCTTCAAATCCTGCACAGCAACCTGGTTTCCAAATGGCAGGAACTCGTCCTCCTCCGCAGCTTTACGATTTTCCGTTGAAATATAATATACAACTGCCGCGGCTGCAATAACCAGAATGGCTGCGGCAATAATGGCAACAAGGCTTCTTTTCATACGTTCTGCCCTTTCATCGTTCCTGAATGAAAAACACACCGTAATATTATACTATATCCATTGTGTTTTACTGTCAAGAACAGGTAATTATATCGGCAAACCCGTTTAGAAAAGCTGAAACAGGATGTGAAAGCGGTCCACGGCCCGGGCGCTACTTGCAATAGCTCCGCAGCAGCTCCTCCACACGGCAGCCCGGTACCGGTCTGCTGAAATAGTACCCCTGTACCTTGTGACATCCGTGCTCTCTCAGGTAGTCCAACTGCTCCTTTTTTTCAACACCTTCCGCTATCACGTTCAGACCCATTTTCTGCCCGATCAGTACAATCGTATCCGTAAAGGATTTATCCATTCCGTTTTCTGAAATACTATCGATAAAGATTTTGTCAATTTTCAGTGTGGTGATCGGAAGCTTTCTCAAATAGCTGAGTGAAGAATAGCCCTGTCCAAAATCGTCCAACGCAATTTTTACTCCCTTGACCCGCAGATTTTCAAGCTTTTTCTGTATCAAATCGTATGACTCCATCAGTATGGATTCGGTGATCTCAATTTCAAGACAATCAGGATCCAGGTCCGTACTCTCCAGCGTATTCATTACATTGTCGCAGAAATCCACCTGCATAAGCTGGAGAATGGATATGTTGACAGAGATGGTCAAACTGCCGAACCCCTTATTGTGAATACCCTTCATGAAACGGCAGGCTTCGTTCAGCACCCAGTCCCCGATTGGCACGATCAGATGCGTATCTTCAGCAATTTTTATAAATTGGTCGGGCGGTACATTGCCAAGTTCCGGGTTGTTCCAGCGCAGCAGCGCTTCAAACCCTGAAATACAGCCGGTTAAAATATCGATCTGAGGCTGAAAATGCAACAGGAATTCATTATTCTCCAATGCATTTCGCAGATGTTTTTCTACCATCATTCTTTGCGTAACCGCTTTGTTCATATCTGTCTGATAGAATATAACAGAGTTTTTCCCGTTGGCTTTGGCTTGATAGAGGGCAATATCCGCATACTTCAGGATCTCATCCACCGACCGGCCATGTTCCGGATACAGTGCAACACCTATGCTGGACGTGACATGGAGTATATGCCCGTTAACCGTATAAGGTACCTGGAAGCTTTTGACCAATTTATCTGCAAATTCTTTTACTTCATTTATGCACGAAATACAGGACATGAATATGATATATTCATCCCCACCCAACCTGTATATACGATACCGCGTTCCGATCATATCGGCCAGCCTGTAACCGATTTGCTTAACCAGCTCGTCTCCGACGGAATGACCCATGGTATCATTGATGTATTTGAAATTGTCCGTATCAACATACATCATTGCTTTGCACTGTGCGGTATTACTGTCAGTTATATCAGGGAAGTCATTATAAAGGGCAAGTCTGTTGGGCAGTCCTGTCAGCGAATCGTGGAAGGCCATGTGCTGAAGCTGCTCCTTATGCGTGCATATCTCCTCAAACTGCTGGCGCAATTCTTCCTCGGTTGCAGAGAGCTCTTCATAAAGTGATGTCAGCTCATCATTTTTTTCGCTCAGTTCGATTTCTGATTTTTTAATATCACTGATATCATGAAATATGACGATGAAATATCCGGGCTTTGGACAGTAGCTGTGAATGGTGTACCATCTGCCAAGCGCTTCAGAGTAATTGTTTATTCGGAGGGCCTCACCCGTTAAGGCAACTTTCCCATATATTTTAATCCAGTCAAACCTGTCTTCCCGGATGCCAGGGATGATTTCCGTTACTCTTCTCGTGACGACATCCATACGTTTAAGGCCGGTAAAGGTTTCAAAGGCCGGATTGATCTCAATAAATTCGTAATCGCAAGGTTCGCCATGTTCGTCCAGAATAATACGGTGATAGGCAAAGGCATCAAACAGCTGGTAAATAATCCTCTTGTAGAAATCTACTGTTTCAGGTGGCATAAAGTCCTTTTCGGTGAGATCGTCCATCTCGCATGTTGCCTGATATACTATCCCGCCAAATTCTTTTTCCGAATGCATGTGCTGACCTCCGTTTTTTACTTGTTACCAACCTTGTAACAATTCAAACCACGAATTTACATAAAAACAGGGGTTTCGTTTTGTGACACCCCTGTCTTGTTACTCCGGCAACATAAAGATATACTATTATTTTTCAGCGCAAACGCCAGATTACATCGTTCCAGCGGAGTTCATTCCGGAAGGCATGCATGTTGGTATCCTTATTGATCAGCAGGCACTCAATACCAAGCATTTCAGCCCAGTCTTCCATATGCTCCGAAGAAAGGTCAAACGAGAAGGAGGTGTGATGAGCGCCACCGGCCAGTATCCAGGCTTCAGCGGCTTCCTTCAGCGAAGGCAGCGGCTTCCACAGCGTACGGGCTACAGGCAGCTTGGGCATGGAATGCGGCTGTTTAACCGCCTCGACGTCGTTGACAATCAAACGGAAGCGGTCACCCATATCAATGAGTGAGGCAGCGATAGCCGGACCGGTTTTCCCGTCAAACACGATACGCGCGGGATCCTCCCTGTCCCCTATTCCCAGCGGGTGAACCTCTATCCTGGGCTTGCCGGCTGCAATCGTCGGGCAGACCTCCAGCATGTGCGCACCCAGCACCATTTCATCAGACGGATCCAGATGATACGTGTAATCTTCCATGAAGGATGTACCCTTCGGCAGTCCTGAACCCATCACCTTCATGATCCTGACCATGGCGGCGGTCTTCCAGTCGCCTTCGCCGCCGAAGCCGTAGCCGGCCTCCATAAGGCGCTGTACGGCCAGACCCGGGAGCTGCTTCAGACCGTGGAGATCCTGGAAGGTGGTTGTAAAGGCACCAAAGCCGCCTTCCTTAAGAAACGCTTTCATCGCCAGCTCGATTCTGGCCTGCACGCGTATGGCATCCCTGGCTTTTCCTTCCGTCCTGCCCTCTTCTGCTATGTCATAAAGCTCATCATACTCCTGAAGCAGTTTGTTGGCCTCTGCATCCGTAACCTCATTGACAAGTTTTACAAGGTCGCCGATACCATATCCGTTTACAGACCAACCCAGCTTGATTTCCGCTTCAACCTTATCGCCCTCTGTTACGGCCACTTCACGCATATTGTCGCCAAAACGCGCCACCTTTAAATTCCGGGATTCCGAACAGCCAATTGCGGCACGCATCCAGGCTGAAATGCGGAGACGTACTTCACCGTCTTCCCAGAAACCGACCACCACTTTCCTTGGCAGACGCATACGCGCTCCAATAAAGCCATGCTCGCGGTCCCCGTGCGCAGACTGGTTCAAATTCATGAAATCCATGTCAATGCCATTCCACGGTATATCCCTGTTAAATTGCGTATGCAGGTGAAGCAGCGGCTTGCGGAGGATAGAAAAACCCGCGATCCACATTTTCGAAGGAGAGAATGTATGCATCCAGGTAATGATGCCGGTACAATTCTCATTGTTGTTTGCCTCTTCAATTACCTTTTTGATTTCCTCAGATGTTTTTACAACCGGTTTAAACACTATTCTTCCTGGAAAAACTGCATCTTTTTCAAAAGCATCCGCCATGATCCGCGAATGCCGCTCAACCTCCTCAAGTGCTTCAGGACCGTAAAGATGCTGGCTGCCTGTAATAAACCAAAATTCATACTTTTTTAAGTCTACCATTTGCTTCGCCTCCTTTATTTATTCAATGACCGTGTGATATTCCATTCGTATTTTCAATCGGGACATTTTCTATTATATCACGGCACACTTGTATGCACAAGCACACATACCCTTGATCGCCCTCATTCTTCCTCTGATTTCTGAAAGCGTTTTAATACGTAATTTCTTTTATTCTGACAAAATATATGATAAAATGATATTTACAGGAGGTGGTAAGATGGAAATAAACAATGCACTTCAGCAAAATATAGCAAGCCTGCAGCAGGCCATCGGCATTTCCGTCCTGAGGAAATCCATGCACCAGGATGCACAGGCCATGGCTGTAGTATTGGATGGCGTGAAGTCCGTCACCGCAGCGAATATCGAACATTCCGTGACACCTCACAAGGGTGGGAATATTGACATACGAATTTAAAATACTGCAGAAAATGAAAAACGGCAGAGATGGAATCTGCCGTTTTTATTTATACATGGAGTTATGCCAGCAGCTTTCTCGCTTTCTCAAGCACATTCTCTACAGTGAATCCATACTTTTTAAACAGCAAACCTGCCGGTGCCGATTCGCCGAAGCGGTCCATCGATATAACCTCTCCCTGCATACCTACATATTTGTGCCACCCGAATGAGGATCCCGCCTCAACTGCAAGACGTTTAACCACTCCGGCGGGCAGGACCGACTCCCTGTATGCGGCATCCTGTTCTTCAAACAGCTCCCAGGACGGCATGCTTACTACTCTTACCGCCACACCTTCGCCGGCAAGCAATTTCCCCGCCTCATATACCAGCTGCACTTCGGAGCCTGTAGCAATCAAAATGATTTCCGGCGGTTTTCCCGTATCCAGAACGACGTATGCACCCTTCAGCGCATCCATGCCCGTCATCTCCATCTGCGGCAGGTTTTGTCTTGTGAGAATAAGCGCCGTCGGAGAATCCTTTCTTGTTAAGGCAGCATACCAGCCTGCAGCAGTTTCTTTTGCGTCACAGGGACGGAATACCGTAAAATTGGGGATACTTCTCAAGGCCGCCAGATGCTCCACCGGCTGGTGTGTCGGTCCGTCCTCACCCACACCGATACTGTCGTGGGTCAGCACATAGATGACCGGCAGCTTCATAATGGCGGACAACCGCATGGACGGCTTCATATAGTCACTGAAAACAAAGAAGGTCGATACGTAGGGAACCAGTCCTCCGTGTGCCGCCATACCGTTGGCCGCAGCAGCCATGGCATGCTCACGGACACCGAAATGCAGGTTGGAACCGCTGTGGTCCTCCGGCGAGAAATCACCCCTGCCTTTCATAAGGGTTTTTGTTGAAGGCGCGAGATCCGCGGAACCGCCGATCAGATTCGGAACTATTCCGGCCAGCTTGTTGAGTATCTCTCCCGAGGAGAATCTGGTGGCATTGGCTTTGCCGTCATAGCTCCAGAAATCTTCCCTGTGGGAAAGTTCAGCTGCAAAATCACCCTTCTTCCACGCCTCCCATTCTTCGGCCAGGTCGGGATATTCATTTTTGTAAGCGTTTTTCATGGCAGTCCATGCTTTTTCAGCCTCTGCGCCTGTTTTGCCAATGTCCGCCATATGTTC
>JAEZMC010000124.1 GCA_023435805.1 Bacillota bacterium
TTTCAAACAAAACCATGTCAGAGGCGATCGACGCATTGAACCGGGTGGGACTGAACATCAAGGTGAGCGGAACAGGAGTTGTTTTCAGGCAGCAGTATGAAGCTGGTGCGTTGGTACCGAAAGGACAGGTGGTGGAGGTAGACTTTAAGAATATGGATAATATTGAGTAGCGGGATTACATCCCCAAAGGAAGGTATGCATGTTATTGGCTGAACTGATCAGGGGTCTGAAGGTCCTGGACATCAGGGGCTACAGTAATATTGATATAGCGGGCATCGCATATGATTCCAGGAAGGTCAGGAAGGGTTATGCGTTTGTCTGCATCGACGGGATGACAACGGATGGGCATGATTATGCCGCCCAGGCTTTGGAAAACGGTGCGGCTGCCCTCATCACACAAAAGGAGACAGAACCGGTCATGGGAGTGCCGGTCATACGGACTGAAGATACGCGTATTGCTCTGGCATATGTTTCCGATCGATTTTTCGGGCACCTTTCAGGGAGGTTCAAGTTAATCGGCATTACGGGAACGAAGGGCAAGACCACTACCACGTTTATGATCAAATCCATCCTGGAGTCCTTCGGCCGGAAGGTCGGACTGATCGGCACACTGGGTACCAGGATCGGAGAGCGCATATTGTATTCGGAACGTACAACACCCGAATCTCTTGACTTGCAGGAGCTCTTTTCACAAATGACTGAGGAAGGTGTGGACGATGTGGTGATGGAGGTTTCCTCCCAGGGGCTGGCGCTGCACAGGGTGGGTTTCTGCGAATTCGATACGGGCGTTTTTACCAACCTGTCCAGGGACCATATCGGAGCAAGGGAACATGCATCCATGGAAGAATATCTGATGGCGAAATGCATGCTTTTTAAAATGTGCAAGAGAGGACTGGTCAATCTGGACAGCGAATATGCCCGCAGCGTGCTGGCTGCGGCGGAATGCGACATGTATACGTTCGGGATAGACCACGATGCCGAGATCAGGGCTACCGGTGTTGTGTAGCTTCCGGACGGCGTGGAATACTACCTGATATCTCCATGGTACGGCGGCAGGCTCTAGGTAGGGATACCGGGCCGGTTCAGCGTATACAATTCGTTGGCTGCCGTCGGTGTGTGTGGCTTGCTGGGGGTGCCCCAGGAACACATAAGCAAAGGGCTTGAGAGGGTGCAGGTTCCGGGTAGGGCAGAACCTGTAGACACAGGCCGGGGTTTCAGTGTTATAATAGATTATGCCCATACACCTGACAGCCTGGAAAATATTCTGACAACGGTCAGAGATTATGCCGCCGGCAGAGTGGTTTGCATTTTTGGCTGCGGCGGTGACAGGGACAGGTCGAAGAGACCTATGATGGGAGAGATATCGGGACGTCTGGCGGATTATACGGTTATCACCTCCGACAATCCAAGGTCGGAAGATCCGGACTCCATTATTGCCCAGATAGAGGAAGGCATAAAAGGAACACAGGGCAAATACATATGTATCAGTAACAGGCGTGAGGCGATCCGTCATGCACTGTCAACGGCCGAGGCCGGAGACGTGCTGGTGCTTGCAGGCAAAGGGCATGAGACGTATCAGACCTTCAAAGATAAAACCATTCACTTTGATGAGAGGGAAATTGTACGGGAATTGCTTTTGGAAATACCGTAGAGTTAGGAGCAGAAAATATGTTTCAAATGAATGTGGATGAGATTTTGAAAGCCACAGAAGGGATACCGGCCGGCGGAAACGGCAGCGGGCTGGTTACGGGAATATCCACCGATTCGAGGAAAATACGGCCGGGTGATCTTTTTATACCGTTGACCGGTGAAAAATTTGACGGACATGACTACATACGCGGTGCATTTGAACAGGGAGCGGCTGCTGCATTAACGCAGCGGGAAATACCGGGTCTAAACGGGAAACCGCTCATTCTAGTAAAGGATACCCTGAAAGCGCTGCAGGCGCTTGCAGCGAGCTACAGAAGCCGCTTCACCATCCCCTTTGTGGGCATCACGGGAAGTGTGGGGAAGACCAGTACGAAAGAAATGGTTGCCTGTGCGCTGGGAGTAAAGTATAATGTGTTGAAAAACGAAGGAAACCTGAATAATGAAATCGGTGTGCCGCTCACAATTTTCAACCTTAACGAAGGCCATGAGGCTGCCGTAGTGGAAATGGGCATGAGCGGTTTCGGGGAAATAAGCGCTTTGACTGCAATTGTCAGGCCTAAAGTGGGCATCATTACCAATATAGGTATCTCCCACATAGAGAAGCTTGGTTCCCGCCAGAATATACTGAAAGCAAAGCTGGAGCTATTGGAAGGGCTGCAGCCGGACGGCCTGCTGATTCTGAACGGCGATGACGTGCTGCTGAGCGGAGTAAAGGGACTGCTGCCCCAAAGGTCGGTGTCCTACGGACTTGAGGAAGGCGTGGATTATCTTGCTTTCAATGTCAAGTCCTATGGCGAAAGCGGTGTGGAATTTGATATAACGGTTGAGGGCAGGGATTATACCGTCAAGGTTCCGGCGCCTGGCATGCACAACATTTACAATGCACTTGCTGCAGTGGCGGCCGGCTGTGAGCTGGGTGTGCCCATGGAAGACCTTCTTCAGGGAATTTCCCGGTTCGTACCGGGCAAGATGCGGATGAATATTATAAAGGCCAATGGCCTGACAGTGATCAACGATGCATATAATTCCAGCCCACAGTCTGTAAAGGCTGCACTGGATGTGCTGGAGGAGCTGGAAGCCGGTAGAAGGGTCGTCGTGCTTGGGGATATGCTGGAGCTTGGGGAATGGTCTGCGCAGGCACATCTGGAAACCGGCAGGCAGGCAGCCGGGATGAAGCTTGATTATATCGTCACGTCCGGCACCTGTGCGTCCGATATCGTCAAGGGCGCAGCAGAGGCTGGGTTCCCGGCGGAAAGGCTCGCAGCGTTTCCGGACAATGCGTCGACCTTGGAATACCTGACAAAAATAGTGCAAAAAGGCGATGCAATACTGGTGAAAGGTTCGCGCGGCATGAAAATGGAAGAAATTGTACACTCCCTGACGGCCGAGGGCTGAACGAAGCAACGGATTGTTTAAATGAAAATACGGGGGAATGGAATTGGAGATCAACTTTTTTACATCGGCTCATGTATTGGCGTTCACAGGGACCTTTTTACTGTCTCTCATCGCAGGGCCTATTATCATACCCATGCTGAAGCGCTTGAAATTCGGCCAAACGGTGCGGGATGACGGACCGGCCACCCATTTGAAGAAGATGGGCATTCCGACCATCGGCGGTCTGATTTTTCTTATACCGATGATCCTGATATCGCTGTTCTTTCTGCCGAAATATCCGGAGATATTACCGATACTGTTGGTGACAGCCGGGTTTGCTGTAATCGGATTTGTCGATGATTTTATCAAGGTTGTCAGAAAGAGCAAGGATGGGCTGTCTGCAGGGCAGAAATCCTTCGGGCAGTTTTTTGTTTCGGCCGTCTTTGCTTTTTATGCAGCCTACAGTCCATCCCTCGGCACCGGTATGATCGTTCCGTTCATGGGTATTGATACGGTGGTTGAATTGCCTGTATGGCTGTACATTCCCTTCATTATTGCAGTCATGTATCTGATCACCAATTCGGTGAATATGACCGATGGAATAGACGGACTTGCAGCAGGTGTGACGCTTATCGTAACCGTATTCTTTACTGTTGTTGCCATGGTAAGGGGCGAATGGGAATATGTGAAACTCTTTTGCTCCATAACAGCAGGAGGATGCCTGGGCTTCCTTGTTTTCAACATCCATCCCGCCAAAGTGATCATGGGCGATACTGGATCGCTTGCACTGGGCGGCGTTGTCGGAGCGGCGGCTGTCGTTATGAAAATGCCGTGGATCCTTCTGGTGGTTGGTGCCATTTACGCGGTGGAGAGCCTTTCGGTGTTCATACAGGTAACCTCCTTCAAGCTCCGGGGAAAGCGGGTCTTCAAGATGGCTCCCATTCATCACCATTTTGAATTGTCAGGCTGGAAAGAGACCAAGGTGGTCAGAGTATTCTGGCTGATCACAATCATACTGTGTTTTATAGGATTTGCAACACTCAGGTTTCGATTTTTTTAGGGCAAAGAGGTACTGGGGACACGGAGGTTGGGTGTGAAGGAAAAAAAGCCGTTTGATTTTTGGCTGTTCATGACAGTACTGATACTTCTTTCACTGGGGCTGATCATGGTTTTCAGTGCAAGTGCGCCTACGGCTGAAAAAGAATACAAGGATATATATTTCATCATAAAGAAACAGCTCCGGTTTGCAGTTTTGGGCATGGCGGCCATGCTGCTGGCTGCGAATTACAATTACCGCAAATACGGCATAAAAACCGTACTGGCTCTGATGGGCGGCAGCATTATCATGCTGATCCTGGTTCTGATCCCAGGCATCGGCAGAGAAGTGAACGGTTCATGGAGGTGGATTTACTTCGGCTCTATTCCCTTTCAGCCTTCGGAGCTGGCAAAACTGTCGATCATACTGTTTCTCTCCTATTTTCTGTCCAAACGGAAAAAACCTCTGGACTCTTTTTTCAGCGACCTCATGCCGTATCTATTGGTAATCGGCCTGGTTTCGCTGCTGCTGATGCTGGAAACGCACCTTAGTGCAACGATCATCATTATCTCCCTGTCCTGCATCATACTGTTTGTGGCAGGGGCAAAGGTACGACATTTTCTGATTCTGGCCGCGCCGGTGGGAGGAGTGCTGGTGGCGGTAATCTCCTTCACGGACTATATGACCTCCCGTATCAATTCCTATATCAATCCATGGAGCGATCTCCAGGGAGATGGCTGGCAGACCGTACAATCGCTGTATGCCATTGGCTCCGGCGGGATATTCGGCAGAGGGCTGGGACAGAGTATGCAAAAATTCCTTTACATACCGGAGCCCCACAACGACTATATTTTTTCCATACTTGCGGAAGAATTGGGTTATATTGGTGTAGTTGCCGTGCTGCTGCTATTTATGATTTTCATCTGGAGAGGCATCAAAATTGCGGTGAATGCTCCGGATGTATACAGCAGCCTTATCGCAACGGGTATCACTTCGCTCATTGCCGTGCAGAGTCTGTTCAATGTGGCGGTGGTTACGAACACCGTACCGCCTACGGGCGTATCGCTTCCCTTCTTCAGCTCCGGCGGCACTTCGCTGGTCCTCTTTATGGCGGAAGTGGGTATTTTGCTTAACATTTCACGCTACTCCAACTACGAAAGAATCTGAACATATTAGTGAAGCCTCGCATAAAATAAAATGTGTGCGAGGTGTTTTTATGAGCAGGTTTGTTATTGCAGGAGGCGCAAAACTCGGCGGCGAGATTGTTGTTGAAGGCTCCAAGAATGCTGTTTTGCCGATTTTGGCAGCTTCGTTGCTCAATGGCGGTGAAAGCGTCATTAAAAATTGTCCCAAACTCAGAGATGTAGAAGTCATGATAGAGATCCTTAAAAAAATCGGCTGTAGTGCAAAAATGGAGGGCGATGTCATCACAGTCAATTCTTCCAGCATATGTGAGTCCCAGATACCGGTGGAACTGGCTGCGGAAATGCGATCCTCGATCATATTCATGGGGCCCATGCTGGCCAGATGCGGCAATGTGACTATTAGCTATCCGGGTGGGTGCGTTACTTATCAGGCACAAGAAAGGTATTTGCATATAGCGGTATAAGAAAAAATAATGTATAAT
>JAEZMC010000243.1 GCA_023435805.1 Bacillota bacterium
CTTTGCCCCCATGGTTAAGGTAAACAAGCTGGACGGAAAATACTATACCATACCTACGGCAGTACGTACACTGGGACTCTTCTGGAATAAAGATATCTTTAAGGCTAACGGACTCGACCCGGAAAAACCGCCAAAAACGCTTGAAGAGCTTGTGGAATATGCGAAGAAATGCACAAAGACAGTTAATGGACAGCTCGAAATCGAAGGCTTGACCTTCCAACCCTCCGGCCAGCTCCATGCATGGTTCCGTCCTGTTCTCCTCAAGCAGTTTGGACAGGAACCCATCAGCGATGACAAGAAAACCGTATTATGGAATGCTTCGGAAAATGGTTACAAGGCATTTGAATTCCTTGTAAATTTGGCCAAGGTTGACAAGGTTGGAGAAAAGGACTTCTTTACTGATGATTCCACTGCTTTCATCAGCGGAAAGGCTGCCATGCACATCGACGGATCCTATCGTCTGGGATCGCTGACCTCACAGGCCCCTGACCTGAATTATGGTGTTACGGTACTTCCTACTTACAATGGTGTAGAAACATCCTTTGGTTCCTTCTGGACGAACGGTATTACAACCAACGCTACCGGCAACAAGCTGGATGCGGCTGCAAAATTCCTTGAATTCCTTACTTCAACTGAGGTTATGAAAACCTGGACAGAAAAGATCGGTGAAATTGGTGCCCGTACAGAAATTGCACAGGATCCGGATTTGCTGAAAGACGAAAAGCTGGCTCCGTTTATCGAACAGCTGCCTGTAGCCGATTCCTACTTCTACGTGGATGAGGATGCAGACCGTAAAGCGCTGATGGATGCTATTGACGAAGTACTTCTTAACAATACCGACCCAAGGAAAGCTCTTGATACGGCAACAGCAAAAGTACAGACTATTTTGGACGAATATTGGAATAAGTAGGTTGAAATGCAATGAACGAATAAATTGCGCATCGCCGTGACAACAAGCACGTTTAATGGCTTGCTGTGCCCGGTGCATCCCGCTCAAGGGAGCATCGGGCACGTACGGCGGGTGTTTCAGACAAGAAGCGGACTGTCTGAGCATTAAAAGGAGGATTCGGATGAAGCTTTCTATAAAAGGGAAACAATCCATGTGGGCTTATATCTTCATTTCGCTTCCCGTGTTGTTTTTCCTGACCATAAGGATATACCCAGCCTTATATGCATTCAATGTAAGTATGCATGAATGGGATCTCCTTTCGAAAAGTAAACCCTTTGTTTTTCTCGACAACTTTAAAACATTGCTGTATGACGATGTTTTTAAAGCAGCCCTGCTCAATACGGGGAAATATATATTGTATGCTGTTCCGATCGGACTGGTGCTCAGTCTGATATTGGCCATGCTGCTCAACTCCATCTCAAAAGGCGCATCTGTTTACAGGATGCTGGTTTTCATACCATATGTAACGTCAGTCGTTGCGGTTTCATGGGTGTGGAGATGGATGTTTATGAAGCAGGGGGGTGTCGTCAATAATGTACTGGGTCTGTTCGGTATTGCCAGGCAGCCCTTCCTTGACAGTACATCGCAGGCCATTTTCGTTGTTATTTCAAACGTCATCTGGCAGGCACTAGGCTTTTACACCATCATATTCCTTGCCGGTCTGAAGCAGATATCCAAAACATATTATGAGGCAGCGATGATTGACGGTGCGACGGCCTGGCAGAAGTTCAAAAATATCACGATTCCCCTGTTGAATCCCACCATTGTTTATCTCACAGTTATGGCCTCGATACAGACACTGCAGGTCTTCACCCAGGTATTCAACATTACATCAGGCGGACAGGGGATTGCCGGCGGCCCGCTAAATTCCACAATCAGTATGGTACTTTATATTTACCAGCTGGCATTTGTCAATTACAAGATGGGTTATGCGAGTGCGGCAACCGTCGTATTGTTTGTTATCATTCTGGCAATTTCACTGTTCCAGTTGAAGGTGCTGGATAAAAAAGTTGATTATTAGCGCAGGCTTCAAATATGCATGTAAGGAGGGGGAAGATGCGTAAAACAAGCAGTAAGTTCTTAATCTATACAATCTTGACGGTCAGCGGATTCATCATGATATTTCCCTTTTTGTGGATGATCTCTACGTCCCTGAAGACGGGTGTCGATATTTACAGTCCATCGATTATACCCAAGACCGTTACGTTTCAGAATTATGTACGAGTCATTGAAAACTCCAATTTTCTACTCTGGTTTAAAAACAGCCTGATTGTTGCCGCTATTACGACACTGTCGGTATTGTGGTTTGATTCGCTAGTTGGATATTCCTTTGCAAAATTGCCTTTTAAAGGTAAGAAATTCCTGTTTATCATGATTCTCTCGACAATGATGATACCTACTGAAATGCTGATTATACCGTGGTACATGATGAGCAACAACTATGGGTGGCTCAACACCTATTGGTCACTGCTGTTCCCGGGACTTTCCTCTGCTTTTGGCATCTTTATGATGAGGCAGTTTTTTACCGGTGTGCCCAATGATCTTCTGGAAGCAGGAAGGATAGACGGACTAACGGAATTCGGGATATTTATCAAAACGGCTCTGCCGCTGGTCAAGCCCGCACTATCCGCTCTCGGAATTTTTACCTTCCTTGGAAACTGGAATGCGTTCCTGTGGCCGGTTATCGCTGTTGACAAAACCAATATTTACACATTGCCGGTAGGGTTGGCACTATTCTCAGGTGAATCTTACAACCAGTGGGATCTGGTTATGGCTGCGGCAAGTCTGGCGACAATTCCTGTTCTGATCGTGTTCTTTATTTTCCAGAAACAAATCATAGAAGGAATACACATGACCGGGTTGAAAGCGTAAGGAAGTGATAAAAGTGAAAGAACAGCGTGAATTGTTAATAGATTCCCATGTCCATTTCGATGTAAAAGGTTATGACATCGCGGGCATCGAGAAGGATTACATTGAACTCCATGGGAGGGAAAAATGGCAGAAGCTTCAGTCGCTGAACCGTTACCAGAGGGAGAAATGGGCACAGGCATGGGGTTTTCCCCAACGTGAGCCGGCTGATGAGGATCTGGTGCACGCTTCGGAACGATGGCTGACAGAAATGGAGAAAAACCATATCGAGCGACTGGTCTTCGTAACCGGCGGCGGAAATGAAGTTTTGAGCACGATTGTGCAGGCGCATACCGACCGTTTCACCGGTTACGCTCACCATAACCCGTTTGAGCCAAATGCGGAACAGGCGCTGGAAACAGCCGTTACATCTCTTGGACTGAAGGGTTATAAGATC
>JAEZMC010000251.1 GCA_023435805.1 Bacillota bacterium
CTTCAAAACCGACGGAATCCTCCCACATTCCGACATGGCAATGGGCATCTACAAAACCGGGCAGCACAAAGCCTCCTCCGGCATCGATCACTTCAGTATCCTCTGCCGCTTCCAGCTCTTCAAGCTCCGCACCGTCTTCTCCCAGTGCGATTATTTTTCCCCCATCTGCAGCGATGTATCCGTTCTCATAGTTGTTGCCCGCCATTGTCAGCAATCTGGCATTTTTTACTAATAACATTTTTGCCTCCTCACATATGTCCCGCAGCATGCCGTATGCGTGCAGGTCGATCAAAATACAGAAGGAACGGTGGTATACCGTTCCCTGTGAATGCTGCTGTATTCGATATTGTTATCTCTTTGAGAACTGCGGTGCCCTTCTTGCTTTTTTGAGACCGTATTTCTTTCTTTCCTTCATTCTCGGATCCCTGGTAAGGAAACCTGCCTTTTTCAACGCAGCCCTGAATTCCTCGTCAGCCTTGAGCAGCGCTCTTGAGATACCGTGTCTGATTGCGCCTGCCTGGCCGGTGAAACCTCCGCCTACGACCTTGCACAATACGTCAAACTTGGTGGTGGTATCTGTCAGCACCAGCGGCTGTTTTACTATTACCTTGAGGGTTTCCAGTCCGAAATAGTCCTCCAGGCTTCTATCGTTAATAATAACTTTTCCATCTCCGGGAACAAGTCTGACTCTTGCAACAGACTTTTTCCTTCTACCTGTACCATAATACTGAATCTTTGTAGCCATCTTTATGCTCCTCCCTCCTCATTAAACATTGATTTCCAAAATTTCGGGTTTCTGTGCCTGGTGCTCATGTTCAGCACCCTTATAAACCTTGAGCTTTCTGAACATTGCACGCCCCAGGCTGTTATGGGGGAGCATTCCCTTAATGGCCAGTTCCACTACTTTTTCGGGCGATTTAGCCAAAAGCTGTCCAGCTTTGATTTCCTTCATTCCACCCGGCCAACCTGAATGCCGTCTATAAATTTTATTATTCAGCTTGTTGCCTGTCAATACAACCTTTTCCGCATTGATTACGATTACATGATCGCCTGTATCTACATGGGGCGTATAGGTGGGCTTGTTCTTACCCCTCAAAACGCTGGCAACCTCGCTTGCGAGCCTTCCCAGAGGCTTACCTCCGGCATCGACTACATACCATTTCCTGCTAACTTCTTCGGCTTTTGCCATGAAAGTTTTCATGTCTTACCTTTCCTCCTCAACAATTGATTCCTCTTAGGCGGAATGTTACATTGGTGCAGCATTTCTGCCTGTGGAAATCCGTTACTCTACGCAAATATATATTATTAAAACCGGCCATAAGCACAGCGAAAACATTGCCGGTCTTTTTGGCACTTTATTATAATAATACAGGTCCGTTGGCGCTGTCAAGTACAAAATGCGAATATTTTAATTTATCGCTCATTATCTCAATATTATTACCTTATTATGCCCATATCTCCGCGATAATCGTCCGCCATTTCACTTTTTTTAATAGTTTCGAGCTGTTTATTGCAAAATATCAATAATAAACCTCCACCAGATACAGACCGTGTGCCGGCGCAGTCCTGCCCGCTTTTCTCCTGTCCAGGCCTGCAATGATTGCGGGTACGGCATCCGGCTTCAGCCTTCCGACACCAACTTCAACAAGCGTACCGGCCAGTATGCGAACCATATTGTATAGAAATCCGTCTCCGACCACAGAGAATTCAATCAACTCTCCGTCCCTTTCAATGGTTGCCTCCGAAATCGTTCTGACCGTCGTCTTCACACTGCTGCCTGCCGCACTGAATGCCACGAAATCATGCGTACCGGTGAAATATTCGGCTGCCTGCCGCATCGCCCCGGCATCCATGGGATAATAGACATGGTATGCTCTGTTACGCATGAGAGCGGAGGGAAAGGTGGAATTAAAAAAAAGGTACCGGTATTTCTTTCCGACAGCGCTGAAACGTGAATGGAAATCCTCGGAAACCTCCTCGGACTTTCTTACCACAACATCCTCAGGCAATAGCGTGTTAAGCGCAAATGCAAATTTATCGGCCGGTATGGCTGATTCCGTATAAAAGTTGCAGACCTGCCCCAGGGCATGTACGCCCGTGTCCGTCCTGCTGGAGCCGGTCAGGCTGCACTTTTCTCCTGTGAGACTACCGACCGCGGCCGTTAACACATCCTGCACCGTCACGGCATTGATCTGGCTCTGCCAGCCATGGTACGCTGTCCCATCGTATTCAATTGTCAGTCTGATATTCCTCATACGCATTCAACCGTCCGCATGCCGCCGGCACATTCACGTCAATTCAGCAAACCAGCCACGGCAGTGCCGATCAGCGTTCCGTTGTCCACTTTTGCAAACTCGCAGTAAATTCCCTTTATATCATTCATATAAGTTTTCACATAGTAATCCAGCTTGCCTCTGAATAGCTTCGATTTATAGAAGGTCGATCCGTCGGCGGTGATGCAGGCCGGTTCACAGGGGTTATAACCCTTGCCGGTTTTCTCAAGCACTGCCGTGAGGCTGAAGGCAACAAATTTCGCCGCTCTCTCCAGAATCCCGTCAATGAGGTAATACAGAAGCATGCGGTCACCGTCGCCATCTGCCGCTGCACAGCATACAGCCAGCGTATTGTCCCCGTAGGGATAAAACAGAAAGTCATCAATCTCTTTTGACGCCAGCCCCTTCAGGTTTTCCAGCCTGGAAGCAAAGGCCGGTGAAAACAAGCCCTCGGCCGCCGCCTTCTTCAGCACCGTAAATATGAGTCCGCCCTGGTATGCACCCGATATGGCTTTTTCAAAGGCGAAGTCGCCCGGGTTTACGGTGGTACTGTCGAATTCGAGGTCCATGACCCCCCGGGGGGCTTTGCCGTAGGCGCCCGACTCGATGTTGATCAGCACGGAACCGTCCTTTTGCTTTAATTCAGGCACTTTACCGACATTACTGCATTTCTCTGCGTAACAGATGTTGGTGCCGGTACCCAGAATAAATCCGATATAACTGTCAAATATCCTTCCGGGCGAAGACGCTTTACCCGCCAGCAAGGTCGCAACCGTGTCGTTGAGCATGATGAAGCTTTTGTCTTCCGTGCTGCAGCCGTGTTTTTTCAAAGCTTCCATAATGCTTATTCCTATGATCTCCCCCTCCACATCCCTTACTTTTACCTCTTTGCTGAATTTTATCAGCCTTCCGTCCCTGTTGGGCAATATTTCGGCGGGATAGGAGAAGCAAAAGCTGATCTTGCTGCTTCTGTGCAATACAGGCCGAATATATCCGGCCATCGTATCAAAGAATTCATCCCTGGATATTTCGCCTTGCGTTCCGGGCATGGGGTAGTTCTTAAAATCCTCCACCACCGGTCTGCGGCTTTCGTCAAAGTGGATCACGGCCACCCTGAAATTCGTACCGCCGGCGTCCACTGCAATAACGCGTTCGTTGACCGGAAGCTCCCCGTCCATTCCGATATAGGTCGGGATCATCAGAAGCGAGCTTGTCCCGTTCAAGCCGTCCCGCATTTCGTTTTCGAAAATCAGGCGGTTTTGTTCCAGGTCTACACCGGCTGCATCCATATTATATTTCTTAAGAAATTCTTCCGCTCTTTCCTTCAGTTTAAGCATAACAACCTCCGTCACTCATTTTATTGAATCTTATAAACGGCAGGACAGCAGTGCCGTTCTAGCCAGGAAAATACTGCAATATAAGTACCCCGGTGAAAAACAGCGCCGTTGTCAATACTACCTTCAGGTCGGCATTGGTAAACGCCAGCTGGCGCATCCTTGTCCTTCCCGTCCCGCCTCTGTAGCATCTGGCCTCCATGGCGGTGGCAAGCTCATCCGCCCTTCTGAAGGCACTGACAAATAAGGGCACCAATACCGGTATAAAGCTTTTTGCCCGCTGCACCAGGTTTCCCGTATCAAAATCGGCGCCTCTGGCAGCCTGAGCTTTCATAATTTTGTCCGTTTCCTCCAGCAGCGTGGGTATAAACCGCAGCGCAATGGACATCATCATAGCCAGCTCATGGGCAGGTATGCCGATCCTCTTAAAGGGCTGCAGCAGCTTTTCAATACCGTCTGTCAGCAAAATCGGCGTGGTGGTGAAGGTCAACAGCGATCCGCTTATGATGATTAAGGCCAGACGTGTAGCCAGCTTTACAGCAAGAATCAAGCCTTCGTAGGTAATGTAGCTGAACGGGACGGTCTGCGATATGGGCGTCCCCTTGGTGGTGAAAATATTGATCACCGCCGTAAAAACAATAATCAGCAGCAGCGGCTTCAAGCCTTTCAGCGTATATTTCAGCGGTACGCCGGACAGGATTACAGCCAGAACGGTAAACAACGCAACAGCGGCAAAAGTCCAGACCGTGTTGACCAGAAAAATAAACACCATGAATACGACGGAAAGAATTATCTTCGTCCGGGGATCCGCCCTGTGTATGATGGAATCGCCGGGTATGTACTGGCCTATGGTAATATTACTGATCATGTTTTATGCACCCCCGCTTTCAGGTGCCTGAGAATTTCATCCCTTGCCGAGCTAACGGTATAGATACGGTCGTCTATTCCCGGCACGATGCCTTTCAGCCCCTTCATCAGATAGGAAATCTGGGGTGCCGACAAACCAATGCCTTCAAGCCGCCCGGGATCTGCGAACACATCGGCCACAGCCCCATCCAGCTCGATCTGCCCCCTGTTCATGACAATGACCCTGCTGACAAGCCGGGCAACATCCTCCATGCTGTGGGATACCAATATGATCGTCATCCCGCGCGTTTGATGAAGCCGTGATATGACGCCGAAAATTTCGTCCCGGCCTCTGGGGTCAAGTCCGGCCGTAGGTTCATCCAGTATGAGTATCCCCGGCTTCATGGCCAGCACGCCCGCAATGGCTACCCTGCGTTTTTGACCGCCCGACAGCTCAAAAGGGGATTTTTCAAGTATACTGTCACTCAGCCCTACGGATTCAATCACCTGCATGACTTCGCGGCGCACCTCGGCCTCGGGGACATTCTGCTTGTACAGGCCAAACGCAATGTCTTTGTAAACTGTTTCCTCAAAAAGCTGATGTTCCGGATATTGAAACACAATTCCCACGTGCCTGCGCAGTTCCTTCAAATTCTTTCCCACCGTGTCCATACCATTGATCAGCACGCGCCCTGAGGTAGGCTTCAAAAGCCCGTTGAAATGCTGGATCAGCGTCGATTTACCGGAACCGGTATGGCCGATGATGCCAGCAAATTCACCATCTTCTATATTCAGGCTGACGTCCTTTAACGCCGCCTTTTCGAAGGGGGTGCCCGGCATATATATATATGAAAGATTTTCAATCGCAATTGACATTAATAACTCCTAAACCTGGCTCAATTATCCTGAACGCTTAGATTATACTATATTAGATAATATTATAATAGTACATCGGATAACTTCAAGCTTTTTTTGCGGCTCCAATTGAAAAAGAGACCGTCCATCTTTTGGGGTAGTGTGGGGGACGGTTCTGCATTTGGGTGGTGCACGGGCAGGTGCACGGGGACGGTTCTGCTGTGACATGGTGCACGGGGACGGTGCACGGGGACGGTTCTGCTGTGACACACGAAGACGGTTCTGCACGACGGGCACACAAAGGGGGCCGGTTGTATAGAACCGTCCCCCTTGTGCCCCTTTCAGACTGGGTCGACAACAAAACTATTCTTCGAAGAGACAGACAGTTTTCTTCTCCCCAGTATATATAAATCTGATGGTTTCTCTGCCAGCCACCTCCACTGTAAAGCTGATCTCCTCCGGCATTCCTTCGTAAGAGCCTTTCCGCCCTCCCACGGTCAGCGTGGAGGAGGCATCCTTCCAATCCAGTTCGATCAGCGTGTAGGCACCCTTATCATAGTTGTAGTTGTCGTTTTCATCCTGGTAAATGGTAAATGCGCCATCCGCACCGGGGTAGACGAGAAGCCTGAACTCCCTGTCGGAGCTCTCCCCGCTGTGTTGTGCCACCTCCGCCATTGGTACGATGGAGCCGGTTCTGACATACAATGGAATAATATCAATTCCCGCTTCCGCTGTAATGGTCTGACCACCCTCGTGTTTTGCACCGGTCCAGAAATCGTACCAGGCAGTTCCTTCAGGGAGATATACCCTCCGTGTCCTGTCCGCATTTTCAAGGGGTTCAGAGCGTGGTACATAGTACATGGGCTGTGTTACCGGACATACCATGAATGCGCTGCCGAACATAAACTGGTCCTTGATGTCGTAAACTCTGCTGTCCTGCATAAATTCAAAGGCGAGCAGACGAAGCATCGTATAATCCCTCAACATCACCATGCCGGCAAGTGAATAGATATACGGCAGCAGCCTGTATCGCAGCATGTCAAACTTAACCAGCGCATCATAGAACATTTCACCCTTTTCCCCGTAATGCCAGATCTCCCTGCGCGTATCCGTGCCGTGGGAGCGGAATATGGGCAGGAACGCACCGTACTGGAACCACCTTGTGTATAGCTCCCGATATCCCAGATCATCACAGCCGTCCTCATACTCGCCATCCCAGAACCAGAAATCCCCTCTCTTCACAAAGAACGCACCGATATCCAGTGTCCAGTAAGGCATCCCGGTTGCGCAGAAATTCAAGCCCGCCGGAATCTGGTTCTGCAGGCTCTTCCACCGTGCGCTGATATCTCCCGACCAAATGATGACCCCATACTTCTGCTGCCCCGTATAACCGCTTCGCGTCAGGTTTACGACGCGTTTTTGGTCCGTAGCACTCCGCTGCCCTTCATAAATGGCTCTGGAGTGCATGAGTGCATAAGCGTTGGTATACTCTTCATCGATATAGGAACGTGCAGTTTCATGAAACTGTATACAATTCATGTCCGGCTCCGGTTTCACACGTGTATTCCACTCCGGTGTGAAGGGCTCGCTGGAATCGCACCACCAGGCATCCACCCCCTTGGAAAACAGACCGTCATTTGCCTGCTTCCAATACAGCTCCCGGGCATCTTTCGAAAATGCGTCATAAATATCGGATTTTTGAAATAGGCAGCCCTGCGCTTTCATTTCTGCGTAGTTCTTTGTTTTTTCATTCATGATGGGCCAGATGGAAATCATGAAATGTGCTCCATTTTCATGCAATGTGTCCGTCATTTCCTTCACATCCGGGAAACGGCTGAGATCAAAGGTTTTCTGCCCCCACATTCCATCCTCCCAGGACTGCCAGTCCAGTACGATAGAGTCAAGCGGAATTTTGCGGCGGCGATACTCCAGCACGGTATCCAGTATTTCCTGCTGGCTTTCATAGCGTTCCTGGGACTGCATATAGCCAAATGCCCATTTGGGCAGCATGGCCGCCTTGCCGGACAAGGTCCGGTATCCGGAAACCACTTCATCCAGGTTGCTTCCATATATAAAATAATAATCCAGCTCTTCGGCAGCCACATTGTAAATATAGGAACCATATTCGTTGTCGTTGAAAATCAAAGGGGAATAGGTATCGAACAATATTCCATAGCCCCTGGTGGATACGATTATCGGCATGGCCACCTTCATATTGGCCTGGTGAATGTACTGCCGGGTTCCGCGCAGGTTGAGGCTTCCCTCCTCCTGCTGTCCCAGGCCGTACAACGCTTCATCCTCCGCCCAGTCCAGCTCCAGCCGCGTATGGTAGAGCGTTTTGTAGTATTGCTTTTTGGCATCCCTGACGACCTCCTTGATACCATCCGGCGTGACAATCTTTTCCGTTACACTGTCCTCGTCCAGGAGCGTTTTGTACGCATCGAAGCTATCCAGCGTTTTACCGCCCTTGCCAGGCTCCTTTACCAGCAGCCTGCCGTTTTTGTCATAATACGAAAATGCGCCGGTATCCTTTTGGACGACCAGCGTGACAAGCTTGGTCGATATAGTGGCGGAGTTTTCATTCTCGGAAAATTGCCAACTGCAATCTCCTGCCCGGGGGAGCGTTCCTGGCTTCTGAACCCGGGAAAAATCATCGTTGAGAGTATACACCGTCCTGATGATCGCGTCATTATACGGCTCAAGCTTTATTTTTCCATGCTCCGTTTCAAGTATCAAGCATGTGTCTTTTTTGAATATCTGCCTGACGGTTGTTCCGGCACCCTTTATGGCGGTAAGCATAGCATCCACTCCTTCGTTTGACAAATGATTTTTCATATGATACTTTTATTTATAACATACCTGTATGAACGGCAGATAGACATTTTAACGCTGTAAAGTTGTCTGATCTGAACATCCTCATGATCGGAGCCATACAATGAACGAATGGATTCATGTTAAAAATCACGAACATACCAGCTTCGAATCGGAGGATTTTCAATTCAGCTGTTTTTATATTGAGAGCTCCAATACACTACCGCACTGGCATGCCCATTCGGAGATCATTTTCATCGGCAGCGGCAGCTGCGCAGTTTATGTAGACGGCACGCTTTTTTCATGTCAAAAAGGAGATTTTGTATTTGTCCCGCCCAACAGGCTGCACAGTATTTCAGTTGAGGCGGGTTCGATCCATTATGCGCTTGTCATTGGCGATACGCTGCTCAAGCAAATGATGACGGATAAGCATTGCACGGAAATACTGGCGCCGTTTATAGCTGGAAGCGGTTCCGCTCCATTTGCGGTGCAGTCTGGCCAGGAGGGTCATGAGCACTGCCTGATACACCTTAAAAATATGATCCGTGAGCAGGCCAGCAGAGAAAATGGTTTTCAGCTCGCAATCAAGCTTGAATTGTGCAGTTTTTTCCTGATGCTGGCGAAACATTTTCCGGATCTGCAC
>JAEZMC010000297.1 GCA_023435805.1 Bacillota bacterium
ATAATAAAGCCCGCAGCTGTACCCGCCGGTATCATTAGATAGTTGTATAGTATATTGATTGATATAGTTTTTGTTTAAATCTTCCATTTTTTCGGCCGGCAGACTATTTCGGACAATCGAATCAATATATGTCACAGTTTTGGAATTCGTTGTCTCAAATTCGTCTGCTGATTTCCCGCCTTGAATTCCGGAGAGGTATGTAATTTTAACCCTGTCATACTCTGATTTGATAATTTCATTCGTATCTGAGTCTATGATGGCGGGCTTGTAATCCCCCGGTGAAGCTTCAGTCACAGGGTTTAAAGCACCCCGGTCGTCAATTCTATTCGCCGCAAAGCCTATGCTCAGGACCGCAACAAACACGGCCGAAACAGCAACGACCCATGCCGCAGGCTTCCTGAAGTTTATCACGTTCTTGATGCGTCCTTTGATATTCCCCTCTCCAAATGCCAGCGGACTGCCGTTAATAAGGCGTCTCCCCGTTGCCAGGGACAGAATAGAGGTCGAATATGCGCCTTTAATCTCTCTGCCCATTTTCTTCAGAACGCGCTCGTCGCAGGACATCTCCATGTCGCTGACGGCACAAACAAACGCCACCCACACGAGTGGATTGAACCAGTGTACGGTCAGCGCAAGGAAAGCAACTAATTTGACGATATGGTCAAGACGCCGGATATGCGTTTGCTCATGCAGAATGATATAGCTGAGTTCCTGTTCCGATAAATTTGACGGAAGGTAGATTTTGGGCCTTATTACACCAATTACAAATGGCGAAGAAATATGGTCGGCAAGATGGATATTATCCCGCAGCCGAACTGCGCCAACGAGCTTGCTGCGCAGACGTATAAAAGAAGTCATGCCATATATGAGCATCGCCATCATGCCGAGAAGCCAGAGCCACGTTGCTGCTGCCACAGGCCCTTCAAGCGGGTCGGCTGCAAGCTGCTCCCCGCCTTGAGGCAAGCTCTTGTTTATGGCTTCATTCACGCCCGGTAACGGCAAATCAACCTGCGGGTATTCGGTATGTACAATATCAGAGGGGATATATGCCACACTGCCGTTTGTCGGCTTTGGTATGTCAAAGATCCCAAGCATCGAGAATTCTGACGAAAAAGACACAGGGCATACCAGGCGGAATAGTACAACCGCCCAGAGAGCGTATGAAAATATTTTTGGTGCTTTCTTCAGCGGCAGACGGGCAATCAGCACGAGTACGATGACCATTCCGGCAGTCAGGCTCATGTTAAGAATTTTAGGCAGCAACGTGTACATCCACATCAGGATTCCCCCTTCTTCTCATCAATAAGCCGCTGAAGCTCGTTAATTTCACTCTCGGACAATTTCTTTCTCATTGTAAACGCCGCAAGAAATTGCGGGAGTGAGCCGTGAAAGGTATCCTCTACGAACCTTTCGCTTTGCAGCGCGGCAAACTCCTGTTTGCTCATCAGAGAAGAAACCGTACCATCCTTATTCTGAAAAATTCTACGGTCACAAAGCCGTCGCAGCATTGTGTATGTCGTTGATTTTTTCCAGGTCAATTCTTTTTCACATAGCTTTACCAGATCACCGGACGATATAGGCTCATTATTCCATATCAGCCCGGCGAATTTTGTTTCCATGGCGCCTAACTTATAATCTTCCATATTGCCACCTCTAGTCTAATGTCGTTAAACCACATATTCAGTTTAATACCATTAGACTTGTAAGTCAATAGGCATTTTTCCTCTCAAAGAGTGTGTCTTTCCTGACAACTGCCTGTGTAACCGCAATCAAAATAGAGCTGCAGACATTTGCTTACCCTACCCAATCAATCGGAAAACAAAACAAGTGAGCAACCTTACGATTACCCACTGGCTAAAAAATCTCAGACACTTTATTTTACTTGAGCCCCACCCCAACTATTGATATAGAGTCAAAAAAAGGTGCTGGCTCACATAATTACTGTGGCCAACACCTTGTTTTTTATACTTGTAAAATTAACTCAAGTCCTTATGATACAAAGCTTTCACGCCATATATCTTATTTCTGTCCCAGGTCTCCCTCTTTCTTGACAACCGCCTGTGCTGCTGCAAGTCTTGCTATCGGCACACGGAACGGTGAACAGGAAACATAGCTCAGGCCGATCTTGTGGCAGAATTCGACAGAAGACGGATCTCCGCCGTGCTCGCCGCAGATACCCAGCTTGATGTCGGGTCTTGCCTTTTTGCCCAGTTCACAAGCCATCTTCATCAGCTTGCCTACACCATTCTGGTCAAGCCTTGCTGTCGGGTCGGCTTCAAATATCTTGGCCTGGTAGTAATCCTCAAGGATCCTTCCGGCATCGTCGCGGCTGAGACCGTATGTCATCTGGGTCAGGTCATTGGTGCCGAAGGAGAAGAATGCAGCCTCGGTGGCTATTTCATCAGCCAGGAGAGCAGCTCTCGGAATCTCGATCATGGTTCCAACCGTGTACTCCAGCTTCACGCCGGCCTCGGCAATGATTTTATCTGCAGTTTTGACGATGATGTCCTTCACAAATTTCAATTCCTTGATTTCACAAACCAGCGGAATCATGATTTCGGGAATGATGGTCATGCCCTTTTTGTTTACGTTGATGGCAGCTTCGATAATTGCTCTTGTCTGCATCTCGGCAATTTCAGGATAGGAAACGGCCAGACGGCAGCCCCTGTGTCCCATCATCGGGTTGAGCTCGTGGAGGTTCTTTATGATGGATTTCAATTCATCAGCCGCGATTCCCAGTTCCTTGGCCAGTTCGGCAATATCTTCCGCATCCTGCGGCAGGAATTCGTGGAGCGGGGGATCCAGAAGCCTGATGGTAACCGGATAACCCTTCATTTCGGTAAACAATCCTTCGAAGTCGCCTCTCTGCATCGGCAGGATCTTCTCAAGGGCTTTCCTTCTCTGTTCAACATTGCTGGCAACAATCATCTGCCTGAAGGCAAAAATCCTGTCGGGCTCAAAGAACATGTGCTCCGTACGGCAGAGGCCGATACCTTCCGCACCGAATTTCATTGCCTGAACGGCATCCTTCGGAGTATCCGCATTGGTCCTTACCTTCAGAGTTCTGATTTCATCAGCCCATTCCATGAACGTGGCAAAATCGCCGGTCATTTCAGGCTCGACGGTCGGCAGCTGTTCACCGTATACATTGCCTGTGGAACCGTCCAGTGAAATCCAGTCTCCTTCCACATACTTCTTGCCATTCTTGTCGAGGAAGAATCTTTCTTCTTCGTTGATTTTCACTTCACTGCAGCCTGCTACACAGCATGTGCCCATTCCGCGTGCAACAACCGCCGCATGGGAGGTCATGCCGCCACGTCCGGTCAGGATACCCTGTGAAACATGCATGCCTTCGATATCTTCAGGGGAGGTTTCAAGTCTGACAAGAATAACCTTCTTTTCGCCGTTCTTGAATGCTTCAACAGCATCCTCCGCTTCAAAGTATACCTTACCGGTAGCTGCTCCAGGTGATGCGGGAAGTCCCTTTGCTATAGGCGTTGCTGCCTTCAGTCCCTTGGGGTCGAAATTCGGATGAAGCAAAGCATCCAGCTGCTTCGGATCCACCTTCAGAATAGCCTCTTCCTTGGTTGCCATGCCTTCGCTGACAAGGTCGACTGCAATCTTGAGAGCGGCAGCTGCGGTCCTCTTCCCGTTTCTGGTCTGCAGCATGAAGAGCTTGCCGTTTTCTATGGTGAATTCCATATCCTGCATATCTCTGTAATGCTTTTCAAGCGTATCTGCAATCTGTGTAAACTGGTTGTATGCTTCCGGGTTGATTTCCTTCATATGGTCGATGGACTGAGGGGTTCTGATACCCGCCACAACGTCCTCGCCCTGCGCGTTCATAAGGAACTCACCGTACAGCTTCCTTTCGCCGGTGGAAGGATTTCTTGTGAAGGCGACGCCTGTGCCGGAGGTATTGCCCATGTTGCCGTATACCATTTCCTGTACGTTAACGGCTGTGCCCCAATCTCCGGGTATGTCATTGAGCCTTCTGTAAACGATAGCCCTGGGGTTGTCCCATGAGCGGAACACTGCCTTGACAGCTTCCATCAGCTGGTCCTTGGGTTCCTGCGGGAAGTCAAAGCCTTTTTCCTTCTTAAAGAGTTCCTTATATCTCCTGACAACTTCCTTCAGGTGATCAGCTGTTAGGTCAGTATCAAATTTTGCATTATTTTCGTGTTTCACAGCCTCAAGAATTTTTTCAAACTTGGGCTTTTCAACTTCCATTACAACGTCGCTGAACATCTGGATAAAACGCCTGTAGCTGTCAAATGCGAATCTTTCATTGGAAGTCAGCTTTGCAAGCCCTTCAACAACCACATCATTCAAGCCGAGGTTCAATATGGTGTCCATCATGCCAGGCATGGAGGCTCTTGCACCGGAACGGACGGAAACCAGGAAGGGATTGGTCGGATCACCAAACTTTTTACCGACAATTGCTTCAGTCTGGGCCAGTGCGTCCAGAATCTGTTTTTCGATTTCAGGGGATACAACCTGTCCATCCTTATAATACTGTGTACAGGCTTCGGTTGTAACGGTAAAACCTCTTGGAACAGGCAGTCCAAGGCCGGTCATTTCTGCAAGGTTCGCGCCTTTGCCACCGAGCAGGTTCTTCATTGAAGCATTACCTTCTTTGAATAAATAAACAAATTTACCCATTATTTTACCTCCGTTTTATATGTATTTATAGGTGTAGGATTACATAAAAGCAGAAGGGAAGATTTCCCTCTGATAACCCATACCATTATAACATAAAAAAAAATGATTTTAATATTATTCATAAAAATTTTGCAATTTTCAATTCATTTTTATAATTATTCAATTTATCAATACCCACAGTAACAGGGTTTTATACAAAAAGACTTCAGACTGTTTATGCTATTTCTTTACATAATCCATAAAATGCGTGCTGTATTTCATTTCACCGCTTTTCAACACCCATAACGCTTCCGTATCCGGCATCGACTCAATTAATTCAAGCCCTTGCTCATACGGCATATTGATAATTTTGGCAAGGGCGTCCGCAACTCCGGAATCCTTGCATATGATGGTCACTGACGCGAAATAGTCAGATGGGTATAAAGTTGTCGGATCGATAATGTGATGGTAATTCCTTCCGCCAACCGTGTAATATCTCTCATATATACCGCTGGTTACCAGTGATGCGTCGGTCAGGTTGATAATATACAGGTCGGTCTTTTCACTACTCGTATCGGGGTTTTGAATGCCCACGTTCCACGGGGAGATCTTGTTGCTAACTTCCTTGCCGCCGATGGCACGGACATTGCCGCCGACGCTGATCAGCCCTGAGGTGAAGCCATTTTCCTCAGCAATCCGGCATACCTGTTCAACGGCATACCCTTTCCCGACTCCGCCGACATCAAGGCTCATTTCCGGGTCCTCCAGATATACCGTTGATTCGGCTTCGTTAATAATGACCTTGTCTATGTCGGTATGCCCCGCCGCCGCCCTGAGCAGTTCCATTGGCGGTAACTCGGCATGCTCGGGATCGTCTATTCCCGCTTCCCGGTAATCATGCCAGATTCTAAGCACCGCGCCCAGCGCGATATTCATACTGCCGTTTGTTTTCACATACCATTCCTTGGAAAAGCGTATCAGGTCGATAATCCGGCGGTCGACCTTAACCGGTGCTATACCGGCATTGTCATTGATGGTCTTTATATTGTTGATACCTTCATAATCATTGTAAATATCATAAAGCTCATGGTATGTTTTCAAATTGTCATGGATCAACTTGGAATAACGTGTAAATTCATCTTTGTTTTGCGTATACGCAACAATCTTCGTCAGCGTATCAAATAAACCCAGAAACTCCGCTTCATAACGGGTTGCCTTCGGAGAACCGCAGGCGGACAGGTTGAAAACAAGAATGAGTGCTAACAGGACAATTCCTGCTTTTCGGGCCAAAATCTTCACCTCAATCAATATCCGGGGGCGGATATTAAAATAGAGAGGTAGATTGCTCTACCTCTCCCGATCTTTCTGCAAACTCTTATTTCGCGTTTGCGGAAGACTTTTCGATCACAGTCTGGTAATCGCCGATATGTATGGTTACAGATGAAGTCAGGTCTTTCTCTGAAGGAACTCCCTCCGCATTGACGGCTATTCCTTTCACCTGATCAATCGTCTTTCCGGTTACAAATTTTGCAAATTCATTAATCTGCTCATTCCACTCTTTTCCGATACTGGAGGCCTTGGCCATACCATATCCGGCTCCGAGCTCCTGCTTGGTCTTCAGTTCTGCCTTCAGGTCGGAAGTGATCTTTCCTTCCTTTGTGAAGTTCACGTTTGACTGCGAAGCATCTATATAGCTGCTGGTGATTTTTCCGTTTGCATCAAAGGTAGTGGCGGCATAGTTGGAATACGCCTGAGCAACTCCTTCTTTATCGCCTGCGTCCGCTGAATTGCTGATGGTCGTATAAACGCCGAGACCCAGCTTGTCGCCTGCCTTGGCACCCAATTCCTTGGCATTGTTGACTGCCTTTTCAATTGCGGCAACATAATCACCAATGTGGATGGTAACGGATGAAGTCAAGTCCTTCTCGGTCGGAATGCCTTCCTGATTTACAGCAATGCCTTTTACTTCAGCTACGGTTTTGCCTTTGACATAGTCAGCCAGCGCATTGGCCTGCTCATTCCACTCTTTGCCGATGCTGGACGCTTTACCCATGCCGTATTCCGAACCGAGGTCCTGCTTGGATTTATACACTGTATCCTTAGGAGTGGTCAATTTGCCTTCCGCTGAAAAGTTTATTTTCGTCTGTGCAGTATCAATCTTGCAGTTTACAATTTTTCCGTCTTTATCGACCGTAACTGCAACAGCTACGGAATCGACCTGTGCCAATCCTTCCTTCTCACCCGCATCCGTAGACTTTGCTATGGATGAGATAACTGCCAGACCGGTTTTTACTGCTTCTCCCTTTGCGCCTGCGCCACAACCTGCCACTGCGACAAGTACGAAGGCCAGGCAAAGTATTAGTGCGATTTTCTTTCTCATGATGACTCCTCCAAAATATTTTTTTATTTATTATTAAACCAGCTTTTAAATGCCGGTAAAATAAACTTCAGTAAGGTTGCCGTTACGATTCCCGCAATTACGCCGGAAATGAGAAGTATCGGTAAATACGCCCACATTCCGACCCCTGCGTATATAATGCTGATGACCGCAAACTGCCCGCAGTTGTGTGCCACAGCGCCAAAAATGCTGAGCACCAGATACGATATCCTGTCTTTAAAGATCAGCAGCAGAAGCAGCATGACCGTAATAGACAAAACGCCTCCAAAAAGACTTAAAACACCTGCGACGATCCCTCTGGTCACACCTACAAACAACGCCTTCAAAACGGCTATGGTGTAGGCCTGGCTCGTTCCCATGAAAAACAGGGCATACATTACGGCTATATTTGAGAGGCCGAACTTTACCCCCGGTACGGGAATCGGAACCCCGGGAAGCATTCCTTCAACGATGGACAGGACCAATGCAATCGCGAAAAACAATCCTGTCAAAACCATCCTCTTTGTTTTTTCAGATCCGTCCCGATATTTATTGCCTATCCATTTATTATCAGTAAACCTTTCACCCATTATTCGCGCCTCATCTACCCACGACCATATCCGGGTCATCCTCGCCGTGTGCCTTTGCCGGCACGATTTTCAACACAATCCCGTTAGGCAGGCAAGCTGCAGTCTGTCCTACGATATGAAGCTTTCCTGCATTGACACATACCTTGTCGGGGCAATCCGAATGTTCAAATCGTATATTACCATCCTTATACAGATGAAAAACAACTTCTTTTTTTTGCGGAATGGAAAAAACCCGCTCCTGCCCCGTATTCAAATCAATGGTTTCAACCAGCTTCGAGTGATAATATATTTCCGCCTTTGCGGCCTTTCCTGAAAAGATCAGACTGTAAGCAATCCATCCGCCTATACCCGCCGCTATAATTATTGCAATGATAATCATATCCGTCTTTTTAAAAAACTTCATCTTATCCCACTTTTCTAGCGAATCACGGCACTGAGCAACACCAGCACAGTATTGGCGCCCATGATGACAATATAGTTTACAATCGCCACCATAAAGGTGGTGGCCTTCTCCTGCAATTTAAAGAACCGGTTGATATTCCTTTGAACGGGAAATAGCGTCAGCAAAATTAGCAGGCATATCGGCGGCAGCAAATTCAATACGACCATTGCAATGGTTGCCGCGTAGGTCATATAGTATAATCCGGCGAACAGCCAGAGCGCTTTTTTCCCCAGATAGTACGGCAGTGTAAACCGCTTGACCGCAATATCCTTTTCCACATCGCAAATATTATTCGCCAGCATGATGTTTGCAGTCGTACAGACCGGAATGACCGAGAGCAGTGCCAGTGTTATCAAAGGCATGACCTGCAGGCTGATATGTACCGCCTCCCATTTGAGATTCAAAGAAACCAGCGAACCGACAGGCATGTTGATGTACATCAGGATGAACGGTATGAACAGTCCGTAAAAAATCCCTGAAAAAGCCTCTCCCAACGGCTGCCTCGATATGGGGACGGGACCGTAGGTGTACAGTACGCCGCATATGAAGCAAAGCCCGCCAAGCAGCAGAATCACAATATCCGTGAGATAGGCCAGGTACAAACCGAGTGCCGTGCTTATCCCAAAGAGCGCATAGATGATCAGTTTTGCCGTCCTTCTGCTGAACTGCAGTATCTGGTCGTTTGTTTTTGTGTCAATATAGTTGTTGATAGCCGTAGTTGTCAGGTCAAATATAAACATGGAGCAGAAAAACAGCACCGTGAGGCTCCAGTTTATCTGGTAATCACTGTATATTAGAAAGGCAATTGTTAAAAAGAAAGCAAATATGCTGGTAATTTTCGTTTTGATTTCTACATAATCTAGAAATCTCTTTATCATTCTATTGATCTGCCTCCTTGCAAGGGGACAACACAATCCTTCTTCAGAATATACGAAAAGCTTTTTCCAAAACGGAGATCAATCCCGTCCTTTTGTTTTCCGTAATATCCAGTTCGTCCACAAGTTTAAGATACTTACTGTAATACTTTTTTGCCACCATACGTGTGTAAGTCAGTCCGCCGGATTCGGAAACAGCTGTGTTGATCTCGTTTCTGGTCACTTCGTTCCTGACGGCTTTTTCCTTAAAATCAGACAGCTTTGAAAACGCATGAATCAGGGGCAGCGTAATGACGTTTTGCTCAAAGTCCGATTGAACCGGTTTTCTGGCAATATTTTCAGTCGCTTCAAAATCCATACAGTCATCAATAAGCTGGAATATCATTCCCAGGTATCGTCCCAGAAGCCTGTATTTTACCGTTTCCGGCCCTTCACAGCCGGAAAGCACTGCGCCTGCCAGGAATGAAGCTTCAAACAGGGCGGCTGTCTTTCCGGATATGATTTTCAGATACCGGTACACAGTCAATTCCAGGTTGCCGTTATTCATGTGCTGGTACAATTCACCGTAACACACTCTGGCAATATAATCCGGCATGTCAAGTTCCAGATAATCCTGCCTGTTGGGAACAGAGGCCGCGATTTTCAGAGCAATGCATAACAGGTAGTCTCCGCATATGACAGCGCTCCTCTTTCCAAACTGCTTCTGCAGAGTGGGTATACCTCTGCGGACATCCGCATCGTCAATAACATCGTCATGAACAAGGGTGGCAAGATGCAGTATCTCGACGGCAGCAGCAAATTTCACCGCATTCGGATGGATCAGGTTTTCCTTGTTCAGCGCGCAGGTCAGCAGCGAAACAGCCCGGATGAGCTTGCCCCTTGAAGCGATCAGATGCTGCGTATATCTGCGGACAACCAATGGAGCAGAAGAGAGGGTTTTGTCGATTTCTTCCCTAACTTGGCATAAAGCGCTGTCAAAAGTTAAATACGGTAATTCTCCTGCACTTGGTCTATTTCCGTTAGTCATGATATAGATACCACTTTCTTACTCTAGGCAGCTTCTTCCAATTTTTCTTCAAAAGCGGCATGACATAATAATCAAGTCCGAATGTTCTTCCAGCGCCCACTAAAACCGCTATTCCCGCAAAGATCATCCAGAAGGTACCCAGATAGAGTCCGGTCGTTGTGATGAACATGGCCTGGAGCACCAGAGAAGCCCCGGCAGCAGGAGTTGTGAACAAACCCCCGATCAATGCGAGGCCGATCAGAATTTCGGCAACTACGATAAAAATCTGCATGATCATCTGCATGGTATCGCTGGGAAGTATGACTTTGTCAAGGAAACTGTTCAGCAGGGGTATGTCCAGCTTGAACGCGTAGTCGCCGATGGTTGAATGGGCAAGTTCCTTGCCGCTTACAAATATTGCCCTGAACAGACCGAGGAAATCGAAATTCAATATCGTTGTACCCACCGGCCCTGCAGCGCCCTGTGCTGCTCCGGTAGCTGCCGACACGGCGTCCGCGGCGCCCTGGGCTGCTCCGGTAGCTGCCGATACAGCATCCGCGGCACTTTCCACTACGCCTGTTGCACCGCTGGTACCGTCCGTTCCGCCGGATACTCCTTTAAGAATGCTCTCATACCAGCTATTGGCTCCACTGAAGAACCCGGTCAATTTGGGCGAAACAAACCAGCCCTCTATAATTTTCATCACACCTTCAAATAGCCAGACTGCGCCGAGGAATATTCTGAGGGGTACCGTCAGGAAGC
>JAEZMC010000310.1 GCA_023435805.1 Bacillota bacterium
AACCAATAAGGTGCGGTATTTCAGACGCACGCAAATCGCTCGAAGTCGTTTTGCATGTACAGAACAGGAGAGGATAAACGTTGATCATTGATCGATTACAAAATGCCGGTTTGTATCATGGCATAAGTTCAGGAATACAGAAAGCGCTTGAATTTTTACAAAAGTCGGATTTGGAAAAGTTGGAAACAGGAAGAGTAGAAATTGACGGAGACGATGTCTTTGCGTTGGTTCAGCAGTATGAAACCAAACCGGCGGAACAAGGCATATGGGAGGCGCATGAAAAATACATGGATGTTCAATATATCCATAGCGGTGCCGAACGGATAGGCTACAGCAGCAGGGAAGGCATGAAGGTGATAAAAGAGTATGACTCGGACAGCGATTTTCTGCTACTGGAAGGAGAAGGGAGTTTCTTTGAGGTAAAGGCGGGCTTCTTTGCGGTGTTTGCACCCGAGGATGCGCATATGCCCTGTTTGGCAATCACAACACCGGAAAAGGTCAAAAAGATCATTATAAAGGTTGCTGTTTCAGCATGAGGAGGAGCATGCCCGGGTGAGTGCAATACCGGGCAATGGCCTGCCGCCGGGTTCGCTACTTCAAGCTCTTCCGGTATCGGCCGGGCGATACGCCCACGGTTCTCCTGAACATTCTCAGAAAATTGGAATAATCGTTAAAGCCTGATTTTGCGCAGGCTTCCGTAACATTTAACCCTTCAGAGAGCAATTTTTTGGCGTTTGAAATCCTTTTGTACTGAATATACTCGTGGAGGCTGCTGTTTGTAACCTTTTTAAAGAGACGGCTCAGGTGATATCGGTTGATGAAGAAACGTCCCTCCAGAAACTCCAGCGACAGGTCGCTGTCAAGGTGTGAATGGATATATTCCAGCACCGGCAGCAGCTTTTCGGGGACAGAGGGTATTTCTCCATCCGGCGGAAGCGTGCTTTTGAAGATCCGGTTAATGAAGACCAGCAGTTCGAGAAAACACGCCAGCTTTAGCACATCGGATCCGTTGGAGGTCTCATCTTCCAATGCCTCCAATTTGGCAAACAGCTTCATGATTTCATCACACTGCTTACGGTTCAAGCTTAGGAGGTTTTGCTCCCCCATTGGCCTGCCGGTAAAGCAGTTCAACAGGTCGAAGGCTGGCGAGCTTAAATGCTGTGCAATTCCCGGATCAAAATGAATTACCACCCTTTCATAAGGCTCACCAGGTATAAAAAACGGTTTGTGGATCTCATTATTATTCATGATTAACAAATCGCCATATTTAAGCGAATATACCTTCTTTTCAACAAAATAATTCACATTTCCGGAGATAAAAAAATAGATTTCAAAACGATCGTGAAGGTGAAAATCAGCCTGTCCGGGATTTTCAACCCTTGTGTGCCCATAATTGATCACGGTCTTTAGATCATTATAATAGGTTTCCATATTCGTGTCGCCCCTTTTTATTCATGTCAAGAAAAGCCATATAAATAGCAAAAAAAGCAAAGATTATGGATTAATTATAATATAAAATGGATACAAAGGAAAGTCCGGACAGCCAGAAGCAGGCATATCTCGATAAAGGAAGCTTCTGTAAGCTGCCGGAGTATGAAAACCGAGGGAGTGATGTATGATGAATGAGATGTCAGTGGCAGCACAGCTTTACACACTGAGGGAGTATCTGAAAACGCCCGATGAAATGAAGCACACCTTGAAACGGGTGAAAGCCGCGGGATATCATGCGGTGCAGGCGTCGGGAATCGGTCGCGTCGAAGCCGGGGTTTTCAGACAGCTTGCAGATGAAGCGGGTTTGAAAATCTGTGCAACGCATATCTCCTATGACCGCCTGCTGAATGAGCTGGATGCGGTGGTACAGGAGCATGCAGTCTGGGACTGCCATTATGTCGGGCTTGGAGCAATGCCGCCGCAGTATCGGGAAAGTCGTGAAGGCTATCTGGCTTTTGCGGCGGAATGCGGCGAGATTGCAAAGAAAATCTTCGACCGGGGCCTGAAATTCATTTATCACAATCATAGCTTTGAATTTGAGAAATTCGGCGGCAGGACCGGTATGGAACTGCTGCTTGACAATACGGACCCTGAAACCTTCGGCATTGAACTGGATACCTACTGGGTGCAGGCCGGAGGAGGCAATCCGGTTGAATGGATCAAAAAGGTTAAAGGGCGGATGGAAGTGGTCCATTTAAAGGACATGGCCATGAAAGGCTTCCAGCAGCTGTTTGCCGAGATCGGGGAAGGCAACCTGAACTGGGGGGCCATCATAGAAGCCTGCCGGGAGACGGGTGTTCGGTGGTATGCGGTCGAACAGGACGAATGCCGGCGTGATCCTTTTGAAAGTCTTGCAATCAGCTTTCAATACCTTGAAAAGTATTTTCAATAAGTGAACGGAGAGAATGCATATGAGTAAGTTTATTTTGAGTGCTTTTGCGGATGAAATTGATCCCATGCTGACCAAACAAATGGACGTGCTGGACAGGCATGGCATCAAGTATATCGAAATGCGCGGAGTTAACGGGAAAAACCTGGTGGAGCACACGCTGGAGGAGGCAGGGGAAATCAAAAAGCAACTGGATGCCCGGGGCTTCAGGATTTCCGCCGTTGGGTCGCCTATCGGCAAAATAAAAATAACCGATCCTTTCGAGCCCCATCTGGAACTTTTCAGACACACGGTTAAAATTGCGCAAATATTGGAGACGGAGTATATCCGCATGTTCAGCTTTTTCATCCCGCAGGGGGAGGATCCCGCCAGCTTCAGGGACGAGGTCATGAAACGCTGGAGGGCATTTGTCGGTACTGCGGAAGGTACGGGGCTGACACTGCTTCATGAAAATGAAAAGGGTATTTACGGAGATACCGCCGAACGGTGCCTTGACCTGCTGGAGACAATGAATTGCAGCTATCTTAAGGCGGTGTTTGATCCTGCCAACTTTGTACAGTGCAATGTAAAGACCTACCCGGAGGCCTATCAGCTTCTGAAAGGGCATGTTGCATACATGCATATCAAGGACGCTTTATATGCGGACCACAGCGTGGTGCCTTCCGGTTACGGCGACGGAAGGGTGAAGGATATACTGAAGGAACTGAACAGCGGCGGCTTCGAAGGCTTTCTCTCCCTTGAACCTCATCTCGCAGACTTCAAAGGCTTTGCCGGTCTTGAACCCGGCTCGCCGGCAAACAGACTGCCAAAGGACGGACCGGGGCAATTTGCCGTTGCTGTGGAAGCACTATTGAAAATATTAAACGAAATGGAAGGCTGACGGTGGAAATGATGGAACAATTACGTATCGGAATCATCGGTGTGGGCAATATGGGAAGCAGCCATGCCTGGCTGTTCGGAAACGGTGAGGTGCCCGGAGCGACACTTGCCGCAGTCTGCGATACAAACGCAGAACGCCTCAAATGGGCAAAAGAAACCTTTGGTGACCGTATCAGGCTGTTTGACAATGCAGATGCTTTTTTCGGTGCGAATGCCGCAGATGCCGTCATGGTCGCAACACCTCATTATGATCATCCGGGATTGGCCGCCCGGGCGTTGGAGCACAATCTGCATGTTCTCATTGAAAAACCTGCGGGGGTATACACAAAACAGGTCAGGGAAATGAATGAAGCAGCAGCAAAGAGCGACAGGGTTTTCGGTATTATGTACAATCAGCGCACCAACCCGCTTTATCAAAAAGTACGGGCTCTTGTGCAGTCGGGTGATATGGGGGAGATCAAACGGATCAACTGGATCATCACCACCTGGTACCGGTCGCAGAGCTATTATAATTCCGGTGGCTGGCGCGCCACGTGGGCGGGCGAAGGAGGCGGTGTCCTGCTGAATCAGTGCCCGCACCAGTTGGACTTGTGGCAGTGGATTTGCGGTATGCCCAAGCGTGTTCGTTCTTTTATGGCCTTTGGCAAATACCACAATATTGAGGGGGAGGACGATGTCACCACCTATATGGAATATGATAACGGTGCAACGGGTGTCTTTATTACCAGTACGGCCGATTCGCCGGGTACGAACCGGTTTGAGATCCTGGGAGACAGGGGGAAGGTCGTAATTGAAGAAGGGCAGCTGAAATTCTGGCATCTGCCCGTTTCCGAAAGGCAGTTCAACAGGGAGTATGCGGGAGGCTTCGGTGAGCCGGAAAGCTGGAAATGTGAGATTCCCGTCCAGGGGACTGAGACAGCCCACCTGGGCATTATGAAGGACTGGGTCAATGCCATCCGGAACAGTACCGATCTGCTGGCTCCTGGTATTGAAGGCATCAACGGGCTGACACTTTCCAATGCTATGCACCTTTCAGCCTGGACGGACGATTGGGTGGACCTTCCCATAAATGAAGACCTGTTTTTTGAAAAACTGCAGGAAAGGATAAAAGCCTCGATATATATCAAACCGGAAGCGGCGGGAAAGACGCTGGATGTAAGAGGAACCTACTAGTATGAAGATTCTTGGTACAGCTATCATAGGCTGCGGCGCCATATATGCCAATCACGCGGAATCGGTTGCCGGATCGGACTGGTCCCGGTTATATGCGGTTTGCGACATGGACGGCAAAAGAGCGGAGGATGCGGCACGGCGGTTTGACTGCCGCTGCTTCACGGATTACCGTGAAATGCTCCTGGACAGTCATATTGACGTGGTGCATATTTGTACGCCTCACCATTTACACATGCAAATGGCGGTGGATGCCATGAAATGCGGAAAGCATGTACTGACGGAAAAACCCATGGCTATCACGGTAAAAGAGGCGGAGGAAATGAACCGGGTTTCCCGGGAAACCGGAAAGGTATTGGGGGTATGCTTCCAAAACAGGTATAACAATACCTCCCTGCGGATCCGGGAGGTCCTGCAATCCGGAAGAGCCGGGAAAATTCGGGGCGCAAAGGCAATCGTAGCATGGAACAGACCCGACAGGTACTATACGGAAAGCGGCTGGAGGGGAAGGCTTAAAATGGAAGGCGGGGGCGTTCTGATCAACCAGGCCATCCATACGCTGGATCTGATACAGTGGTTTCTCGGGCTGCCGGAGGGTGTCAAAGCCCATGTCGATACGCGCCTGCTGGAAGGGGTTATTGAAGTCGAGGATACGGCGGACGCCACTTTTACCTGGCAAAATGGCAGCAGCTGTCTTTTTTATGCAACCAACAATTACGTGACAGATTCTCCTGTAGAACTGGAGATTATTTGTGAGAAGGCCGTCTTCCGGCTGTCGGAAACGTTGACCATCACATACTCGGACGGCACAACGGAGAGGATGTCGGAGATTGACAGGGCCACTGGTGAAAAAGCATACTGGGGATGTGGCCACAAATTTCTGATCCGTGATTTCCACAGAAAGCTATTGGAAGGGAAGGCGTTCGAACCCAGCGGCGAGCAGGGAATTGCGGCGGTCAGGATGATTGAAGCCATATACCGGGCTTCCGAAAGCGGAAGGCATATGAAGATATGAGAATAAGCCCGACATTTGAAAAACCCCCTGATCGTCCGGATCAGGGGGTTTTCCGAAGGCCCTGTTATTCGGGTTCCTGCAGCCGTTTTTTAGATAAAGACAGCACCTTCCAATACCTTGTATATGGTATAGGCGATGGCAAAGCCCAGCGTTACATCCGTAGGGTAATGAACACCCAGGTATACCCGTGAAATCCCTACAAATAAGGCGATACATACAAGTGCGATCTTTAAGGCAGGGAACAGCGTGCTGACTACCAGCGCCACTGACAATGCTGAGCCTGAATGGCCGGAAGGCAGGGAATACCTGCATTTCGGCGGATTGATCGCGATTGCCCAATCCAGTGTTTTATACGGCCTGGGTCTGTTGACGATCCTTTTCAGCAAATGTATGATAAACTGGCTTGATAACAGATTGATCACCAGAACGATACCCCATTGGCGGTCATAGAGCAGCAAATAAAGGGAAATCACTATGGCAGCAATTGTTGAACCCAATTGTGTAAGGCTCTTCATGACAGTAGTCATAATCCGGTTATGAAACTTTCTATTCAAAGCATAAAAGCATAAGATATCATTTTTGTGTATGATTCTTGCTATGGTTGACATGAAGCACCTCCTGTCTGCATGTAGAATAAAACTGCATTTACATAAACATTGTACACTAAGTCATACATGTAAGGATAGTCATTTCAATATTTTCCTGCGCTGATTTTTCATTATTGCCTTTATAGACAGCAAATCCATAGGGTAAACGGGGAGCTGCAATAATGTGGACGAACGAACACGTAAAATATTGGTTGTCTGTTTTATGCTGCGGGTAAATAAATTTTATATTTGAATATCAAAAAACATGATTTACGGTTATAATGAATAGTGCTTAAAAAGCATTATTAATTTGTCGCAGGCACGATAAAGTGAAGGAGTACGGAAAGAATGAAATTTAAGGAATTGAATTTGACGGAAGAAGTACAAAAGGGAATTGACGACATGGGGTTTGAGGAGGCTACTC
>JAEZMC010000361.1 GCA_023435805.1 Bacillota bacterium
GGCTACAGCGAAGAGCATTGGCATATCCATACCGGAGGATGTATTGAAGGAAGCAAAACAGGTATTTGAAAAATAATCATTAAAGGGGATTGTTGTCATGTCCTTGCTATCATTACAGGGCTCGCTGGAGCTGGGCATCATATACGCCATCATGGCACTGGGCGTATTCATATCCTTCAGGACACTCAATATGCCGGACCTGACGGTGGACAGCAGCTTCACGCTGGGAGCCTCCGTTTCTGCGGTACTATGTGTTGCCGGACAGCCTGTGCTCGCATTGATCGTGGCTTTCATAGCCGGTTGTGCAGCCGGCAGCTTAACGGCACTGCTCACCACAAAGCTGAAGATTCAGCCGCTGCTTTCAGGAATACTGATGATGCTCGCTTTATACTCCATCAACCTGAAAGTCATGGGTAACAAGGCCAACATTCCCCTTTTGAACAAGCTTACCATATTCAGCCCGTTTAAGGGTACACCGATGGAAGGCTATTCCCGTCTGGTTCTCTCTGCGGCCGTCATGATTGTCCTGATGGTGCTGCTATACTTTTTCCTGAAGACCAGGTTCGGTTTTGTTCTTCGCGCCACAGGGGACAACGATAAAATGGTACGGGCGCTTGGCGTGAATACGGACTTCACCACGCTGGTCGGGCTTGCATTATCCAACGGGCTGGTTGCGGTATCAGGCGCTATGATCGCACAGTATCAATCCTTTGCGGATGTCAGCATGGGAATCGGAATGGTGGTGATCGGCCTGGCCTCCGTTATCATCGGCGAAGTCCTGTTTGGCGCCAGATCGCTGCTGAACAGGCTATTGGCCGTTATTCTGGGCGCCATACTCTACCGGTTCATTATCGCATTTGCGCTGGCGCTGGGCATGCCTCCCACCGACCTCAAGCTGGTTTCAGCCGCAATTGTAACTCTGGCGCTGTCCATGGGCATTATAAGAGCTAAGCTGGTATCCTTCGGAAACTGGCGCGCGCCTGCAGAAAGAGAAAAAGGAGGCCAAGACTGATGTTGAAGCTGGAATATGTGACAAAGGTTTTCGGAAAACGCAGTATCAACGAAAAAGTGGCGCTGAACAGCATCAGCCTGAACCTGGAGGAAGGCGAATTTGTCACGGTGATAGGCGGTAACGGTGCCGGGAAATCCACACTGCTTAACTGCATATCGGGTGTCTTTGGCATAGACGGCGGCAAAATACTGCTGGATGGCCGGGATATATCAAAAGCCCCTGAATATAAACGTTCCTCCTATATCGGGAGAGTGTTCCAGGATCCGCTTATGGGTACGGCCTTTGATATGACTATTGAGGAAAATCTGGCAATGGCCTATGCAAAAGGAAAACCAAGGGGACTGCAGCCGGGACTGGTCAGGTCGGATGCCCGTTTGCTCAGGGAGCGGCTCTCCCTTCTGGAGCTGGGCCTTGAGAACCGCATGAAGGAAAAGGTAGGGAGGCTCTCAGGGGGGCAAAGGCAGGCGCTCACGCTGCTGATGGCGACCATCGTCAGGCCGAAGCTGCTGCTGCTGGATGAACACACCGCGGCACTGGACCCATCCATAGCCGCCAGGGTTCTAAAGCTAACCGACGAGATTGTAAAAGAAGACAGGCTTTGTACGCTGATGATCACCCACAATATGAAAGCTGCGCTGGACCATGGAACGCGTACGATCATGATGCATGAAGGAAAAATCATCTTGGATATAAAGGGTAAAGAGCGGGAGGGTGTTACAGTGGAATGGCTGATTGAACAGTTCAGCCGCAAAAGCGGTACCGGGCTGGATAATGACCGGATGCTGCTGGGATAACCGCCAGGCCGGCTGAACCGTGAAACAAGCGCCCTATGAAGATAAGGGTATTTCTACGGAGCCGGCCATGGCAGTGATTTGAATTACTCCAGTATTTGTCTTCCTTGAAATGATTGCTTTTTATTTGCTTCAAAGCTGACATTGATTTCAGTATCCAGCTTCAGCCTGTCTTCTTCAAACCTGCATGTCCATGTAATACAAAACGGCTTTTCTACAAAGTGCGCATCAATGGTGAAGGTATCGCTCCCGGACCATGCTCCGCATACCGCCGCCTTCGCCTGCACGTTCTCCCGCAGCGGCGCCGTCCCTTCGATCCTTCTTCCCAGACCGCAGTTGATTTTATGGGTATGGTTCTGATCCTTCAGTGTGATCAGGCATGCATCGGTTTTAAATTCAAATGTAACCTCTTCCAGCCCCAGGCTGTTTTGATCCAGTTTATACCGTCTTCCAGATATGCTGTTTGCGGCTTCGGATACCAACCCACCTTGCGTGAGCGGAAGCGATAATGCCGCCAGTTTGTCTTTCAGCATTTCACGTGCAGCTTCATCCTCCGGCAGAGACTCTTCTTGCATGGCCGGCAGCAGATAATCCCAGAAAAGGTTACAAACCGCCTGCATGTTATCCACACTGCTTGTCACAGCTATTACCGCATCCTGCTTCGGCATGACGACACAATACTGTCCGAATGCACCGTCTCCTCTGTAGGCACCGTGGCGGCACCTCCAGAACTGGTATCCGTAACCCTGCTCCCACTCGCTGTCCGGATTGGTTCCGTTGGAGATATGGACTTTTACGGCCTCCTCCACCCATTCGCCGGGAATGATTTGCTGTTCATTCCAACGACCCTTTTGAAGGTATAGCTGGCCAAACTTTGCAATATCCTCGGTTGTAACATTCAGCCCGAAGCCTCCGGTGTTGATGCCACGCGGGCAGGTCTCCCAGGTTGGGTTTTCTATGCCAAGCGGTTCAAAAAGACGGGGCCGCAAATAATCCAGCAGCTTTTCACCTGTCAGCCGGTGCAGTATTGCGGAAAGCATGTAGGTGGCTCCTGTATTGTACAGGAAATGTGTCCCCGGTACGTATTCGACAGGTACGTCAAAGAAGCCTGCGGCCCAGTTGCCATCCTTGCGGGCATAGAGGTATCCCGTACTGTCCTTCGCATGCCCGGTGGACATGGACAATAAATGCCGGACCCGCATTGCTTTAAGGCGTTCACCCGGATTTTCAGGTGCTTCTTCAGGAAAAAACGAAATGACCGGGTCATCAACCGACAGCAGACCTTCGGATACTGCAAGGCCGACCGCTGTAGAGGTGAAGCTTTTGCTCAATGAAAACAGCATGTGGGGATAACCGGAAGCGTAAGGCGACCACCAGCCTTCGGCTACGACGTGGCCATGCCGTAAAAGCATGAAGCTGTGCAGCTCCTTGCTCCTTTTACCGGCTGCCTGTTTTTCTGCCGCCTCAAGAAAGCTCAGAATGCCTCTGGATGAAACGCCTTGCTTTTCAGGGCTGCTGCGCGGCAGCAAATGCGATGGATACGATCTCATATAAACCACCCCTTTTCAAGGATGATTTTACCACAATATATGAGTAAATGAAATCCTTAACCTACCCCGTTCAAAGAAGTATTTCTGTAAGCAAGCATTTTGATCCGGAAAAATTTTATGATTTCTGCCACTGCACAGAATTTATCTACAAAAGACACGATAAATGCTTCTTTGTACCTAGGCAGCTTTATGGTCAAAGGCCACATATGCTTCACAATGATATCCTTCTCCATCCTGTTCAGCAGAAAATGCTTGCTTGCATTTTCCAATGCGGTGTAGGGATGCGTAAAGCCGTGCTTTCCCCCGATCAGCTTGCTTTTATGCCAATCGTATAATAACAGGTCGTGAAGCAGCCCACCTCTTGCGGCAGATCGGTAATCGAGCCGTAAAAGCCTGCAGACAAGATAACTGTAATATGAAACAGAAAGGCTGTGATCCAGGCAGGTAACGCTGCCGTGCTGTGTGAAATGATTCAATGAAATGGTTATATCGCTTTGAAGCAGATCATCTATACAATTAATAAAGTGCTTTGAACTACCGGATTTCACTCTCAAACGCAGCTTTGATTTTATCAGTTCCGTCATTTAACAATATGCTCCTTATACAAGGACAGGGTCCCTTTTGGTCTATAATAGACATTAACATAAAATAAACATGTTGGTCTATAGTTTTTTTAAACAAAAATGGGGCCGGCTTATTGGTATTCTGTATAAGGATAATTTGCCAGCCGCACGCAAGTGAGGCCGACGTATAGAAAAAAGGCTTGAAGCCTACGCTTCAGAGCCTTTTTTCTGCTCCGGTGATTTACTAAAAATGAAAGTTGTCGGGGTCGGACCCGAATCTTTTATTTTTATTTAATTCATTTATTGCTTCCATATCATCGCTTGAAAGCTCAAAATCGAATATTGCCGCATTTTCTACAATCCTGTTTTCATGTATTGATTTAGGAATAGTGACCACTTCATTTTGAAGATCCCACCGCAAAACGATCTGCGCCGGCGATTTGCCATATTTCCTGCCAAGCTCTCCAAGCAGCGGCAGGTCAAGGTGCCCCTGCATCAACGGGCTCCACGCCTCCAGCTGTATTTTATTCTTTTTGCAGAATGCAAGCAGCTCTTTCTGTGAAAGAAGCGGATGGTATTCAACCTGGTTCACCGCTGGAATGACGCTTCCGCTTTCCAGCACATCCGTCAGGTGGTGCACCTGGAAATTGCTCACCCCTATGGCGCGCACCAGGCCGTCACGGTACAGCTTTTCAAGGGCACGCCAGGTATCGACGTATTTGCCTTTTACCGGCCAGTGTATCAGATACAGGTCGACCTGCTCAATACCCAGCTTTTTTCTGCTCTCCTCGAACGCCTGCAACGTGGTTTCATAGCCCTGTCTTGAGTTCCAGACCTTTGTGGTGATGAAAAGCTCCTCTCTCGGTACTCCACTCTCCTTAATGGCTTTCCCCACTCCTTCTTCATTGCCGTAAGCCGCTGCGGTATCAATTGACCGATAACCGGCTTTAATAGCCATTTTTACTGCCGACTCGACCACATTTCCGTTTTCAACCTGCCATACGCCAAGACCCAACCAGGGCATTTTCACTCCATTATTCAATATTGCGGCATCCTGTATACTATTTACCATACGACTCTCCCCTTTTCTTTCATCAAATTGACTTCAGCATTATTTTACCACATCCAGGCAGAATTCAATCCGATAAATGGGGCTTGTATATGATATTTACCCAACTTCCATGTTTGGACAAAAAAACATGTAAAGTTCGCAATCCAGTGATATGATATATACAATATAGAGAGAGAGCTGTTCAATGTGAGGTCAGTGATGAAGGAGAACAATAAATATAGAATCATCGATATGCACGCCCATATTTTCCCTGACAAAATAGCCGAAAAGGCCGTCGCATCCATCGGAAGGTACTACCATGTATCGATGTACGGTCCGGGAACGGTATCCGGCCTTCTGGAAAGCGGAAGTAAAATCGGTGTTGAACGATATGTCGTTCACTCTTCGGCAACAACGGTGGAGCAGGTCAGACCCATCAACGACTATATATTTCAGGTCCAATCCTCGCAGCCTGAGCTGGTTGGTTTCGGTACACTTCATCCCGATCTTGAGGATCCGGATTCGGAAGTGGAGCGAATTCTGTCCTTTGGGCTTCACGGTATCAAGCTGCATCCTGAATTCCAGGGGTTCAGCATCGATGACGAAACCATGCTGCCTGTTTACAAAGCTGTCGAAGGCAGGCTTCCGGTCCTCATTCACATGGGCGACGAAAACAAAGATTCCTCCAGCCCTGTCAGATTGGCCGGGATACTGGAGCAGTTTCCAGGCCTGGTCGTCATAGCGGCGCATTTCGGAGGCTACAGGATGTGGGACGAAGCGTCCGAGTATCTGATCGGTAAAAACCTCTACATGGACACGTCCAGCGCGCTGGCCTTCCTGCCGGCTGAAAAAGCGGTGGAGATGATCCGGCGGCACGGCGCGGATAAAATGCTGTTCGGCTCCGACTACCCCATGTGGGATCACGCAGATGAGCTGGAGAGGTTCCTCAGGCTGGATCTGACGGAAGAGGAACGCAGGATGATCCTTTATGATAACGGGCAACGGCTTTTAGATGGTGTATGCCCGTAAACCGGTCACCCGTATACATTAGATTCGTTTTTACGGCGTTCTTTTTTCCGTTCGTTTAGACGGTTTTGCATCAACAATCTGTCCTTTATACATGGATTTCTCTGTCATCCGAATATTCAGAACCCTCTCATACCGTCTGATCCGCTGCAGTTCCCCGGCCGTTACAATGGATACCGCAACGCCGGCATTGCCGTTCCGCCCGGTCCTGCCTGCCCTGTGCAGGTAATCACGGGGCTCTTCCGGGGCATTCATGCTGAATATATGTGTCACTCCTTCGATGTCAAGGCCTCTGGAAGCGATATCGGACGCAATCAGAAATCTTACTTTTCCGCTTCTCAAGTCCGCCATTGCTTTCCTGCGCTCCTCCTTACGGTTGGTGCCGTGAAGCCCCTCTGCAGGGAAGCCGTGATATTTGAGCTTTTCTGTGACCAGCTCGGCTTCTTCTATCCCGCTTGTAAACACAACAGCTTTTTGCGGCTCCAGAATCCTTGCCGCTTTTTTCAGCACCTCAAACTTCTCCCTCTGCTCAGCAAGGAAATAAATGTGTTCGATCGTGCCCGGAACAGACATGACCGGCTCCAGCCTTATCACCAGAGGTTCCTTCATGATTTCCTTCCCGCATGCTTCCGTCTCCCCCGAAACGGATGCGGAAAACATCATCAGCTGTCTGTCACGCATGGTGCTCTTGACAATTGCCCGTACATTGTCTGCGCTGCTTTCTTCCATCAACCTGTCCGCCTCGTCCAGAACGATGGTTTTTATAGTATGGGCTGAAATCTTTTTCTTTTTGATCAGCTCCAGAATCCTTCCCGGTGTGCCCGTGATGATATGGGGCTTTTCCTTCAGCTTCACGATCTGCCTGTCAATATTTACATTTCCGATGATGGGGGTTGCAGTGATCCTGATACCCGAATGCTGCGACAGTCCTTCGATCACCCTTTGCACCTGTATGGCCAGCTCATGCGTCGGTACCAGCACGATTGCCTGCATCTCCCTTGCTGAAGGGTCGATCTTGTGATAAAGCGGAAGCAGATAGGCCAGCGTTTTTCCCGTTCCGGTTCCGGACTGTACAATTACGTCCCTGTTTTTCATCGCCTCCGGAATAACCCGGGATTGAACATCCGTAGGTTCCGTGATTTGCTCCTTCTTCAGCGCTTCCTCCAGCGAAGCATTTATTCCAAGCTCCCTAAACAGAAATGTCATGCTTTTCTCCTTCAACAGCTTTCAAAATATTTTAAAACTATCATACGCCATTCATTATATCTTAGTCATCAGAATATTCCCACGCTGTCGACAGATTTTTTTGATAATTACAATAATTTACTGTAAAATGTTAACTGAATAGGTTGCATGGAGGAAGTAATATGAAACTGAAGTACTTATATTCCCAGGTTACAGGAATGTATATCGTTTTGGGCATACTGACCATCGGTTTTTTGTCTGTGGCCATTGTTTCCTACTACAGCATAGCTTCCACGCTTGAGCGGAATATAAGACGCACGATCATATTCAGGACTGCAGAAAGCGCCGATCTTGTCAAGAGAGAGTCCGAAACGGCCATAGACAAAATTGAGGGAATCGCCCAGTGCAGTTCAATCATGTCCATGGACTGGGAGAGACAGGAGCCCGTGCTGCGGTCCGAGTATGAAAAACTTGATTTGCTCAATATTCAGGTCGCCAATATGCGAGGTATCGCCAGGTCACTCATCGGAGCGAATAATGATGTGGCCGATACGGAATATTTTAAAAAGGCAAAAAACGGCATATCGGAATTAACCGTCCTCATGCAGCCAGGAGAAGTCAAACATGGGATTGTTCTGTGCTCTGTACCGATATTTAACGATTCCGGCTATATCGTCGGTGTTCTGGTGGCTTCCATGAAATCACAATCCCTTTTTGATATTGTTGATAGCAGAAGGATTGGTACATCGGGCTTTTGTTTTATTGTCAACAGGCAAGGTGACATCATAGCCCATCCGGAATACCAGAATATTGAATTGACACCCGTTCAAAAGGGAAGGGACAGAAAAGACAGGCAATTTCAGATATTAACCGAAAAAATGGCACGGGGTGAAGTCGGAAACGGTTTCTACCTCCACGACGGCATCGAAGAATTCCTGGCTTTTGCGCCGATTTACGGCACGGAGTGGTCGCTTGCCATTACAGTGCCTAAAGATGAGATCTTCTCTGAAATAGACGCTTTACGTGAAAGATATGCTGTATTTATATCCGTACCTATTCTGATTACCGCATTGTCCGCAATCAATGTGAATCGTTACAAAAGGCAACGAAAGAAACTGGCAGCCATGAAGGAGGTAGCCAGAAAAAATGCAAAGCTGCTGAAAGAATCCATGGAAATGGATCAGCTGAAGACCGATTTTTTTGCCAATATCTCTCATGAATTAAGGACTCCGCTGTCCGTTATACTGGCCTCGCTGCAAATGCTTGAACTGAATATGAAAAAAGACCCGGCTCTGAATACGGACTATTTCAGAAGGTATTTGCACACGATCAAGCAAAATTGTCTCCGCTCAATCAGGCTTTCCAACAATCTGATCGATACAACCAAGATCGACGCAGGTTATTTTGAAATTCATAAAACCAATTGCAATATCGTCAGGCTCGTAGAAGATATCACCCTTTCCGTAGCTGACTTTATTAAGGGGAAAGGCATCGAAGTTCAGTTTAATACGGAGATCGAGGAAAAAACCATCGCATGTGATATTGATAGAATGGAAAGGGTCGTGCTGAATCTGCTTTCCAATGCCGTTAAATTCACCAATACGGGCGGGCAAATCCATGTCGGCATAGCAGACAGGGAATGCAGCGTTGTGATCTCTATCAAAGATACGGGCATCGGTATCCCTGAGGATAAAACCGAACAGATTTTTGAGCGGTTCCGACAGGTTGACAAATCGACAACAAGAAACAATGAAGGCAGCGGTATCGGGCTGGCACTCGTAAAATCCCTTGTCAGCATGCATAACGGAACTGTTACAGTAAAGAGTACGCTTGGGGAAGGCAGCGAGTTCATCATCATACTTCCTGCCGTCGTCCTCCCTGAAGAAAACTCCCCGGCTAGAAAAGTATTGCTGCCTGACCAAACCCACTATTTTGAAAAAATCAACGTTGAATTCTCAGATATCTATAAATAACGTGCCAAACACGCCTATTCCCTGCGCTGCAGTATCTTCTCCACCTGTACATGCGCATCCAGAACGGCTGCTTCAGGTGTTTTGATTTCGTTGATTGCATCCTGGACGGCCTTGGTAACAACGGTGATGATTTCCGGCCACTCTTTTATCTGCGGAACGAGCCTGGCATATGGAAGCTGGGATGATATGACCTGTGCATACTTATCGTTTAGTACCTCCGGTGTTCTGTTGACATCCTTTCTCGACGATAAAACCCCGTCGTCCCTGAACCACTTCAATTCCATATCCTTGCTGGTTAAAAACCTGATAAGCTTCCAGGCCTCATTCGGATGCTTTGTTGTTGAACTCATGATCCAGGCGCTGACCCAGGCGCTGGTCACCTTTTTGCCGTTTGACGGGACCGGCGCCGCTTCCAGCACCTCCGATGCCTTGAGCATCGGGTTGATGTCGTCAATATCCGGTATGGTCCATCCGGAACTGAACATCATGGCCGCCTGCTGGTTGGCAAACTGGACTCTTGTATCTTGCGGCGTTCTTTTCAGTATGCCTGGCGGCACGACCTCGTATTTTTTATACAGCTCAACAAAAAAACGGAAGCCTTCTATTGTCTCCGGCCTGTTCAATGCAGAATGCTTTCCGTCTTCTGTAAGATAATCTCCTCCAAAGCTCCAGATAAACGGACTGAAACGCAGTTCAAACCCCGGGTCTACGGCACCGACGGTTGTAAACCCCCACTGATCGATGCTGCCGTTTCCATCGCTGTCCAAAGTCAGCTTTTTGCTGATATCAATAAATTCCGGCCAGGTTACCGGCGGCCTTTGAGGATCCAGCCCTGCTTTCTCAAAAAGCGTTTTGTTGTAAAACAGTACGATGGACATGTAATCGCCCGGCATAGCCATTAATCTTCCGTTGTATCTGCAAATGCTCATGGGCAGCTCAAGCCAGGAGGAAGTATACCTTTTACCGCCTTCTCTCCTGACAAACCGCGTCAAGTCCCGGGCATAGCCTTTTGCAAAGTAGGCCTGCAAAGAGTTGCACTGAACATGGAAAACATCCGGTGCCACACCTGCCTCCGATTCCACAATATACCTGTTATCCTTGTCTGCAAAAGAGACAGGCTCAATCAGCACCTGTATTTCCGGATTTTTTTCTTCAAATTTCCTAATCGCATCGGTCATGGATTTTTCCCATACATTTTCCGTAAGATGCCAGTCAGAAAAGCGCAGCTTGACTTTTTCCCTTTCAGGGGTGCATCCCGTGACCAAAAGAATGGAAATCATCGCAACAAAAGCAAATATTCGGCAATATTCTTTCATAAAGGAAATTATACAACATTCATACAAAATATTAAAGCGTTACTTTTGTTTCCAACCGCCCATATTCACGCCCGTTTCCCACTCTTCAGGAAGCATGTGGTTTTGCCTGCTCAGGCTGATTCCATTCCCATCGACTTTTTATTGCAGATCCACCAAACGAGCTGCCATCAGTATCTCCCTGTCTCAAAATCCGTTATGCCCGCTTTTTTTCCCAAGCCGGATGACATTCCAGGAAAGCTTCGGCAGTACCGCCGTCAGACGGCCGTTATCCAGAACCGTGCCTGTGCTGCTGTACGGAACAACATTGTCCGGATTCTGAAGGCTGTTGACTGCACTTTTGTCATCATTGGCCAGAACCAGATGTTCTATAACCTGCATTCCCTCAAACCCCCTGATATCACATTCCATTTTGAGAGAATCCCCGAGGTCCCTGTTGACTGCAAAAATGGTAAGCCCGCTGTTGTCGTCATTGACTGTCACTACAGCCTCCAGGTACGGTACATCCGTAATCTCGCGGCTGTCATATCTGGGTGAATCGATCACCGTGTTGAGCACCGTCCCCCTGCCATAGAGCGAGGTATGAAGGTATGGATAGAATATGGTCTGGCGCCATGCGGCACCGCCGTTCTCGGTCGTGATCGGCGCGATGGTGTTGACCAGCTGCGCCATGCAGGCTACTTTGACGCGGTCGGCATTTTTCAGCAGCGTGATCAGCATACAGCCCACTACTACGGCATCTTCAACGGAATATACATTCTCATTCATCGGAACGGCCTTCCCCCAGCGTTTATCTGTCAATGCGGGAGTCTGGTACCAAACATTCCATTCGTCAAAAGAAAGATGGATCTTTTTTTTGCTTCGTTTTTTGGCTTTGATATAATCGCAAATGGAAACGACAGATTTGATGAAATCATCCATTTCAATGGAGCGGGCAAGGAATGTGCCCGAATCGTCGTCGGATTTTGAATAATAGGTGTGCAGCGAAAGGTAATCAACATGCTCGTATGTATGGTCGAGCACCGTTGCCTCCCACTGAGCAAATGTGGGCATAAACCGGCCGGAGCTTCCGCAGGCTACCAGCTCGATGTCAGGATCCACCCATTTCATTACTTTTGCCGTTTCACAGGCTGCTCTTCCGTATTCATCCGCAGTCTTTTGCCCGATCTGCCATGGTCCGTCCATTTCATTTCCAAGACACCACAGCTTGAATCCGTGCGGCTGCTCGTGACCGTTGGTCCTTCTCAGGTCGCTCCAGTAGGTTCCGCCCGGGTGATTGCAGTATTCCAGCAGTGTCCTGGCCTCATCCAGGCCGCCTGTCCCCAGGTTTACCGCCATCATTACCTCCGCGCCTGCCAGCTTCGCCCATTCGGCAAATTCATCGGTTCCTATTTCATTCGTCTCGGTCGTAAACCAGGCCAGATCAAGCCTGCTGGGCCTTTTCTCCACAGGGCCGACGCCGTCCTTCCAGTTGTAGCCCGACAGGAAATTGCCTCCGGGATACCGTATGACCGGCACGTTCAGCTCTCTTACGAGTTCAATGACATCCTTCCGGAAACCCTTTTCGTCCGCCAGCGGGTGACCCGGTTCATAAATGCCTCCATATAC
>JAEZMC010000412.1 GCA_023435805.1 Bacillota bacterium
GCACAAGCTCCGGTTCGGCCAGGCTGAACAACGGCAATTATTTTTATTATGCCGGTTCGCAGGCGGAGCTGAACAATGTATATTCGGACATCAGTGATATCATTGCCAACGATATTCCCATTGGCAGCGCAGTTTTCAGCGAACTGCTGCCGGAGGGCACCGTCATTGAGCCTGCAGCGGTTGCGGCATTGGAGTCGCAAGGCTTTGTCATTATGAACAACTATGTGGATCCGGCGGACCCGCTCAGAATTCCAAGGACCAAAATCACACAATCTCTGAGTGGAAACATCGTACTCGCCAGGAAATATCCCAATGCGACGACCTCGCCGCAGAACAGGATTTATCAGCTGAAGCCCTATACCTTCAGCATTACCGTAGTCTATACAACACCTGGAACCAAGGTTTATCAGGATGTGGATGCCTGCATCATCTACGACGATCCCTTTAAAAATCTCGCATATACGGCATACAGCAACACCTCTGACAGCGTATCCGTCATCCAGCCTGTGACAGGCCTGCTCAACACGCATGCTGTTGTGATGCCGGGTCAGAATGAAGAGCCGGGTATCATCTCTGCAAAGGTCCTGCCCGATACAGCGCCGAATATTGCCTATGACAAGGCGATAGCACAGTGGCTTCTGACCGGCGCTGCAGATGCTTCAGGAACTCCGGCCGCACCGGGAACCATCATAAGCCTTGGCAATCCCGCCGTACCGGATCCGATGAACGGAGTAAAGCTGGTTACGGGTTTAAAGGCTGGAAAAGCGTACATAGAGGCTTCTTCAGTAGGTACGGACCTGCATGGCGCCATTATGAAGGGAACGTCGGTTGTATATATAGTCGATGGAGAGATTACCGAGATATACATGAACAACGGCGATCAGGCAAACCTCAACGACTATACCATCAAATACATTCCGAATACCAATACGAGTGAAGTAAAAGCCCAGTACATGAGCTTTAAAAACTGGAGGCTGAAAAATGCCGCGGATGCCGCATATGTGACGCTGGATGCCGCAGGTCAGGCAAAAGCGGTCAAGGCGCTGGAGCATGACATACCGATACTGGCTGATGTTGAATATACGGTTGGAACACCCGGAACGGCCGGCTATCTGCATCTGACGAAAACCATAGAAAACTCCATCCGTGTTGCACAACCGGTGACAGGTGTGACGGTAAGGGGCGCCGTTATCATGGCGGGATCGGAGTCCAAGGTAACTGCCGTAGTAAAGCCGGATGATGCATTGAATCGCAAAATCAGCTCCTGGAAGCTTATTGATGACAGCGGGAACGATGTGACCGGTACAAGCGGCATAGCCGCATTTTCAACGGTGCTGGATGAGAATAACAATGAAGTGATGATCGAGGCCAAAGCGTGGGGGAAGGTATATGTGAAGGCGGAATCCGAGGGAAGGAATGCAGCCGGTCTTCATGAGTCGGGAAGCTCCGTTGTTTACGTAACGGATGCAGAATGTGACCGTACCTTGTCGGTTGCCCTCTGGGGTACGGGAAGGATCGTGCCAACCTCCTACCTGCCGTCAGGGCTTTCCGGCGGGATCAAATATACCTTTGCTTCTGAAAATCCATCCGCCGTATATGTAGGCGCAGGAGGAGAAATCAAAGGCTTGCAGGCCGCTGCTGCACCTGTGACGATCAGGATCAGAGCGGAATATATCGATCAGGCTGGAAATCCCACCGGGCAGTCAAAGGAGCTGACCTGTCAGGTCAGTGTCATCAAATCGAAAGTCGATATTAATTAAACAGGCGGGAGGAATGTGAAATGGGATGCCGCAGGACTAATAAAGCAGGAGGAAGGCTTCCTGCAATACTCATAACAGTTGCGTTCGTATTTGGCACTCTCTGTGGAAACAGTTTTGGTGCGGGGACAAAAGAAAAAACTGACTTTTACGATATAAAGGGACATTGGGCGGAAACGGCCATCGAAGCGTTCATTGCAAAAGGCATCATCCGGGGAGCATCAGCAAACGGCGTTCTGGAGGCCATGCCGGATAAAAGCATATCCAGGGCCGAGTTTGTGGCAATGGTTGTACGGACATTCGATCTGAAGCCGGTTGCGGCAAATATCAAATCCTTCAGGGATGAGAAAAAAGGCGCCTGGTATAATGACGCGCTGAAAACGGCCACCAGCAATGCGCTGCTGGCCGGATACCCGGACGGCGGTTTTCACCCGGACGATCCTGTAACCAACGGACAGGTAAACATTATACTGACCAGATTGAGAAACCAGCAGCTTAAAGCTGTGAACAGGACAGTGGACGGAAGCTGGTATGCCGCCAATGTGCTGACGGAGGTGAAGGCGGAGCTTAAACGGGCACCGGCCTCCGGGTTCAGCCCCGGGAAAAATGCGACCAGAGCGGAAACGCTTGCTGCATTATACGGCTATATGTCGGTTGCAGGGAAGGAGGATGTGAAGACAGCAGGCCAGAGCGCCGGTTCCACTGCCAGGGTTGTAGGCAATTCGGGCACGGGTAATGATCCGGTATCCATCCTCGGAGCTGCAACAGCAGGCACTGGCAGTGCTGCAGGCAGCGGCACGGGCGGCGCAGACAGCAAAGGAGCTGCAGGAGCGCTGCCGGAACCTTCTGGGGCAGGTGTGACGGGCTATCAGATTACAGCCGCAAAGGGTGAATTGGTCTATTTTCAGATCTACGCCTATGCATTGAAGGAGCTGGGCGGGTTTGACCTTAAAATTTCGTATGATCCCGGGGTTGTGGTGGCGACCTCCGTGCGAAATGGCTCCATTAAAGCCGGGGAATATCTCAAAAGCGATGATGTTGACATGAGTCAGGCTGCAGCCGGCACAGTGCTGGTTAGAAGCCGGGACGCTTCTCCTGTCACAGGCAGCGACGGGACCTTGTTCACGGTAGTGTTCAGGGTACAGCCTCAAGCAGCGGGCAGCACAACGATAACAATGAAAAGCAGCAGCAACAATGCACCCCTGCTGTATTCTGCAGGCGGCACGGCAATTTCGCCGCTTACCTGCACGGAAGGCAGGATTACTGTGAAGTAGAGATCCGGAGATCGTCAGCAAAAAGACCTCCTCATGGTGCTTTTATAGAGAGCGTTTGTTATAATTATAAGCATCCATTATGATACAGGCCATTGGCCGGTACGCGATAAAAGGAGGCATCTTATGTTTACGTATAAAACGCTGGAGGGGACAGGGGTTGAAGTTTTACGGGAAGTATTTGAGGACGCTTTTTCAGATTATCAGGTAAAAATGGAGTTGCCCTTGTGGAAATTTCAGCAGATGCTTCAAAGAAGGGGCTTTGCTCCTGAAATTTCTCTGGGCGCCTATCATAAAGACCGGCTGGTAGGATTTGTCCTAAACGGCTTGCGTGTCTGGAATGGAAAACCTACGGTGTATGACATGGGAACCGGTGTGATCGGGGAATATAGGAAACAGGGCATTACAAGCAGTATGCTGATGGCGCTGAAAAGCCTGTTGAAGGAAAAGAGGGTTGATCAGTATCTGCTGGAGGTGCTTCAAGTCAATACGCCTGCGGTGGAGCTGAACAAATAGCAGGGCTTTGAGTTCACCAGGGAATTTGCCTGCTTCCGGCTGGACCTGAGCGGACAGCGCCTCTCTGAAATAACCGATACTGCGGATGCAGACTATCGCACGGAACATCCCGGAAGCTTCACCGGGACTGACTGGGAGCTCTTCAGCAGCTTTTGGGATTATCAGCCCTCATGGCAGAATTCTATCGATTCCGTCAACGCGCTGCCGGATGCTTTTTATTACACGATCGTATGGAGCGGTGGTGAGACGGCCGGTTACGGCATCATCGACAGAAAGACGGGAGATATACCGCAGCTTGCAGTGAGCAGGAAGTATAGAGGAAAAGGCATCGGCAGGCTTATACTCGGAGATCTGCTGAGCAATACGGAGGCCGGAAAAGCCGGTTTCCTGAATGTAGAGGGGTCGTGTGTCTCCCAAATCACCTTCCTTCAGAATATGGGATTTGAAAGCACCCTCGGCCAATATGAAATGCTGCTCAATCTATAACATCTTTGGGTTGTCAGGGGGACAGGGTTGTCAAGGAACCTGCTCCCGGACAACCCGTGATACCCCATGACAACCCATGTAACAACCCGTGACAACCCGATAAATCCACAATAGTCCGGGCTGTCGGACTTGCCGCCGGTTACGGCAATAAGCCGTAAATGATGACTCCGGCCACTCCGGACAGCAGCATGATGTGAATCGGGTTCATCTTGAATTTGCGTAAAAGAATCAGGCTTGCCAGAAATAAAACCACAGCGGTCCAGCTTAAGTCCGACAAATTAACCGGAAAGGCATCCTTATTGAAAAACGCCGTCATGCAAATGGAAAGACCGGCTGATGCGATCAACGCGACAACTGCAGGCCGCAGTCCGTTAATGATTCCCTGAACCATGCTCAGACCCTTATACTTGTAGTAAAGCGTAGCCAGGATCAATACAATGATGCAGGAGGGTGTGACACACCCGACGGTTGCAGTGATGGCACCGGGAAATCCGGCTACTTTGGTGCCTACAAAGGTGGAAGTATTGATGGCAATCGGTCCGGGGGTCATCTGCGATATTGTCAGAATATCCACAAACTCTGTTTGGGTCAGCCAGGAATGGTGCTTGAGCACCTGCTCCTGGATCAGCGGCAAAGCGGCATAACCGCCTCCAAAGCTGAATAAACCCACCTGAAAAAAGCTCCAGAAAAGCTGAAGATAGATCATTTATTCTGTGCCTCCTTTGACCGGCGGTTTGTACGGAGGGTGGTATAAGCGCCAAGTATACCGCAGATGAACAGTATAATGACAATGTTGACCTTCATAAACGCTGCGGCGACAAAGGCCAGAATCATGACTGCGACAGGCAGCACAGCTTTGTTTTTAAATATTTTTGCCGCCATACTTATAACTACGTCTGCAACAACAGCGGCCACTCCGGCTTGCATCCCAAGCAGCAGGGCCTTGACGATCCGATTGTCGCGGAAGGCAACGTAAAAATATGAAATAACCGTTATAACAATTAACGGTGGCAAAACCGTACCCAGAATCGTCAGGATGGCTCCGGGGATACCCGCCATCCGATACCCGACCAGTATCGACGTATTGATGGCAATAGGGCCGGGTGCTGACTGACCGATGGCCACCAGATCCAGCATTTCGTCTTCTTCAATCCATTTCAAATCATCGGCAAATTTTTTCTTCATCAAAGGCACGATGACATAGCCGCCGCCGAATGTAAAAGCACTGAGGGTGAAAGTTGAGAAAAATAATGTCCAGTAAAAGCGTATATCTTTTTTCACGAATATCCTCCCTGTTCTTGGTTAGTGTTACACCGCTATAGTATACCATACATGCCATTTTGGGAAAAGCAATCCAAAGTCATTGGAATTAAAGGAAGCCTGCTATTTCCACAATCGCTTTTCGGG
>JAEZMC010000079.1 GCA_023435805.1 Bacillota bacterium
ATGGCGGCAAAGTTTTAATTAAGGACGATACCGCCTTGATCAACCTTTCCAAGGAACAGTATGAAGAGTTTGTAAAGCCATACAACCAGAGGATTATCAACGAATTTACAGGTTCCATACATTACTGCGGTCCTGAAAGAAAATGGCATCATGAGGTGCTGGAACATCCAAAGCTGAAAACCATACAGTACGGTAATCCGGAAATGCACGATCTGGAGTATGACTACAAAATTTGGAGCGAAAGCAGAACACCTATTGTATTTTGGGGTTGGAACCAGGGGTACGCTTTTGCCAAAAAGGTCTCTGATGCCGGAATCAAAACGGGAATGACCTTGGCATGCTCAGCTGAAAGCCATCAGGAGGCGGTGGAAATACTGCGAAGTCACGTGGAAGGGCGTTAGTGCTATGAACTCAAAGGAAAGAGTACTTACTGCGGTTAATATGACAGCACCGGACAGGACGCCGGCTGACTTCCATGGCAATGAAATTATTCTGGAAAGGCTGTACAGGCATTTTGGCATCCATAGCTACAAACAGCTGGTGGAAAAGCTCGATGTAGATATGATTGATATACGGGGGATTGTAGATCCGATATGGACTGGTCCTGTACCCAAAAGAAAAATGCTGGCTGATGGAGTGATTCAGAACTATCTGGGTTTTCTTACAAAAAAGGTTGCAACCGCTCATGGTGAGTTGGAAGAGCATTGTGGCCTGATTTTTGGCGATGCTGAAGATGCTGAAGACATTGATGAATTTTCATGGCCCTCTGTTGATTGGTTTGACTTCTCTAACATGAATCCTCTACTGGATGAGTACAGAGATTATGCCATTATAGCATCAGGTGCCAGTGTTTACCAGCATCCTACTCTGGTGCGGGGGATTGACAATTTTTTATGTGATCTGGCAATCAACCCTTGCCTGGCAGAATACTTGATGGACAAGTATGTGAAGTTTTATCTTGACTATTTTGAAAAAATGTTTATGGAAACAGAAGGTAGAATAGACATACTTAGAATTGCCGATGACCTTGGTATGCAGGACAGGCTCCTCATAAGCCCGCAGATGTTCAGGAGGTTTTTCAAGCCGAGGATAAAACAGCTTGTCGACATGGCTCACAGTTATAATGTTAAGGTGATGTTCCACTCTTGCGGAAGTATTATAGATTTTATAGACGACATTATAGATGCGGGAGTAGATATATTGGATCCCATACAGACAAGAGCAAAAGGAATGATGCCTGAGTATCTCAAGACCCGGTTTGGTGAAAGGATATGCTTCCATGGCTCCATAGACACTCAATATACTCTGCCGCAAGGTACTGCAGAAGAAATAGAGCAGGAAGTAAAAGACAGGATTGAAGTGCTGGGTAAAAACGGAGGGTTCATTATAGCCCCGAGCCATACGGTACAGCCTGATGTGCCGGTAGAGAACGTCATTACCATGTATGAAAGTATAAAAAAATACCGGTGACTTACAGACGAGCTTAAATGAGAATATACAAAGGCAGGTTTTTCTATGCTCAATAGTATTCAATGCGATGTTCTGGTAATCGGCGGCGGTGCGGCTGCAACCCGGGCTGCCATCGAAGCAAGCGACCTGGGCGCGCATGTGCTGATGGTTGCGAAGATGAAATACGGTTACAGCGGGTCAAGCTTTTATGACAACTCCATACCCTGGGGAATGATGATGGCCGGCGAGGGTAAAGAGGCGGAAAGCGCTTTTCTGGAGGAGGTTCTCAAAGCCAGCTGCGGGTGTCTGAACAGGAAGCTGACCGAAATTCTGGTGCGGGATTCCAATGACAGGTTAAAAGATCTGATGAACTATGGAATCGAACTGCGTATGAATGACGAGGCACCCTGCTTCGGTAAAAAGCCCAGGGGAGCGATGCTTGTCAATATGGACAATGCTCGCAGGTCCTTTAAAAAGCAGATTGAGAAAAGAAATATCAGCGTTATCGAAGATCTGCCGATTCATGAGCTGGTTGTCAGGGACCGTATCTGCCATGGTGCTTTAGGAACTGATCCGTTCGGAAATGTGGTCATGATACATTCCAAAACGGTGATCCTGGCCACAGGCGGTGCCGAAACACTCTGGGAATACGGTTTTGCACTGAAGGATATGACGGGCGATGCTTATGCCATGGCAGCCAGAAATGGCGCAAGACTGGCAAATCTGGAGTTCATACAATTTATACCGGGTGTGGTAAGTCCTTTGAACAGGACAAATTTTCACCACCCAACCCTCAGGAGCTTTCCCGGTGTTTATAACAGCAGTGGGGAGGAGTGCCTGAAGAAATACCTGCCGGAGGGCATCACTGCGGAAATGTGCCTGGAAGCCAGGGCGGGACACGGGCCCTTCAGCTGCGAGGATGATTCAAAATATTTCGATATCGCGCTATGCATGGAGGAAGCTGCGAGTAGCAGCGGAATGGTTGCAGGTGCGGAAATCAGATACACGGACGCATTTTTCGATGATAGCAGGTACGATACGTGGAGGGGATTTCTTGCCACCAGAGGGATAGATGCGAAAAAAGACACATTAAGGATATACCCACATTGCCAGGGGTTCAACGGCGGAGTTCTGATTGACGAGCATTGCGCCACGGATATAGAAAACCTGTATGCGTGCGGTGAGTGTGCAGGCGGACCCCATGGGGCCAACCGGATCGGGGGGAATGCTATTCTTGGCACGCAGGTTTTTGGCAGAATTGCCGGGGAGCAGGCTGCTCTGAAATCAAGAAAAATGGCCAATGTAATTCCTGACAGCCTGAATGACCTGAAAAAGCAAGCAGCGGCCAGCTTTGACACCGGATATAGTTCAAAGCATCGCCCGAAGGAGGTTATGGCGTATATACGGGCTGTAATGCAGGAAAGTGCCTTTATCATAAGGGAAGAGAAAAAAATGGCAGAGGGTATAGAAAAACTAAACGAACTCGGGAAGGAATATAATGCCTGCCAGTTTGTAAATGACGGAGGCGATGCAGCAGAGGCGCTGAATGCATCCAACTCTTTAATGACAAGCAGATTGATTCTTTTTTCGATGCTCTGCAGGAGGGAAAGCAGAGGAGGCCACTACAGGAAGGACTTCCCGGAAAAAGACGATACCTTGTTTGGTGGCATGTCCATAGCGAGAGTGGATGACGGCAGAAATATAGTTGTTGAACAGAACAGGCATATGCAGGATTAAATTTAAAAAAAGCATCAAAGGAGAAAAAAATGATACAAACATTAGAAAATAACCATACTAGCTATTACGGGATTATACCGCCGATGGTCACACCGCTTAAAGAAAATGAAACACTTGACGAGGAAGCACTGGAAAAGCTTTTGAATTACTGTCTCGGCAGGGGAATACATGGCGTGTTCGCAATGGGTACTTCCGGAGAGGCCATGTGTGTCAGCAGAGAGGTCTGGAAAAAGACCATTGTTACCACGTTGAAGACGGTAGGTAAACGTGCCCCTGTCTTTTGCGGCGTGATTGATTCATCAACGGTCAGAGTGATAGAAAACATCAAGGAAATCGAGCAGGAAGGTGCGGAAATTGTCGTAGCCACACCGGCATTTTATCTGCAGAATTCATGTCAGGCGGAAATTATCCGCCATTTTGAAAGAATCTGCAGCAGCACGAAGCTAAAGGTGGTTGCATATAACATTCCGGTGACGACCCATGTGAATATTTTGCCTGAAACGATGAAGGAACTGGCAGGAATTGAAAATCTGGTGGCATATAAAGATAGCTGCGCCAACTGGGAACAATTCCAGAGGAATATATTTGTACTGGAAGGCTCCGATATCAGCTTGTTTAACGGGGCGGAGGAATTGTGCGGTGCAAGTATGCTGTTCGGCGCCCAGGGATGTGTCCCCGGACTTGCCAATTTCTTCCCCGGCTTGTTTGTGGATATGTACAATGCGGCATTAAAGAATGATACGCCCCTGGTATACGATCTGCAAAAAAAGGTGTGGGATGTGAGAAAGGTACTTTCCGTCGGCAAATCATGGATGAGTGCCATGAAATATATATCCTGCAGACTCGGCTTCGGTTCGGATACGGCAACCTATCCTGTTGAACCGCTGACGGCCGAAGAAAAGAGAAAGATTGATGAAATAATTGAAAGATATATCGAAAAATAGGTCTCAGCGTCCATTGAAGCGCGTGCAAGGAGGGAACAGCTTGAAAGTGCTGGAGTTATTCAATTTGAAGGGCAAGGTGGCAATCGTAACAGGGGGGCACGCATGGCTTGGTTATGATATGGCATGCGCCCTGGCTGAAGCGGGCTGCAATATCATCATCACATCAAGGGAGCTTTTGCGGGCGCAGGAGACTGCTGACAAAATAGCCGATGAATACGGGATGGATGTATTGGCACTGGAAATGGACCAGTGCTGTCACGAACAGGTCAAGGCAATGGCGGAAAAGGCTTTCCGCTGGAAAGGCCGTATTGACATTCTTATCAATAATGCCGGCGGAGGCTCGGGAAAGAGTGAGGGAAACCTGTTTGACCGGGCACCGCAGGATATGGTCAACCTTATCCATACAAACCTGACCGGTGCGCTGTTTTGCTGCAGGGAAGTCGGCCGTGTAATGATTGAGCAAGGATATGGGAAAATAATCAACATCGCGTCTATTGCCGGAATTGTCGGACGTGACAGAGAGATGTACAGAAAAAATAACAAGATGGAGCAGCCTATCGACTATGCCGCCTCAAAAGCCGGTGTCATCGGAATGACAAGGGATCTCGCCGGATTACTTTCACCCCGCGGAATTCATGTAAATTGTATTTCGCCGGGCGGATTTGACAAAGGAGATTTGCCGGAGCCCTTTGTAAAGGCTTATAACAATGAAACGATGCTTGGACGAATGGGACGTATGGGCATCGACATAAAGGGAGCCGCGCTGTTCCTTGCCTCCCCTGCGTCGGACTATATAACCGGGCAGAATCTTATAGTGGATGGGGGATTCAGTACTTGGAAATAAACAAGAGTGGAGCAGAAAATCTGAAAATATTGGTAGCAGGCTGCGGGTCCATCGGCAAGCGGCATGTAAGTGTGCTCAACGAACTGGGCGTATCCGATATCTGGGTTTATGACCCCGTGGAAGAGCAGGTGCTCTCACTGATAAAAGAATCACCGGGCGTAAAGCGCTGTGACTCTTTCGAGGAAGGCTTGTTGAAAAGGCCGGATGCCGTTTTCATATTAACGCCGACAAGATTGCATATCCCCGCTGCCATACAAGCTGTTCAGGCCAATTGCCACGTATTTCTGGAAAAGCCGCTGTCCGATACACTCGAGGGAGTGGATGAACTTGTCCGAATTGCAGCGGAGAAGGACAGAAAGATTATGGTGGGCTTCTGCTTCAGATACCATGAAGGGCTGCTGAAAGCCAAAAAACTTGTCCAAGACGGCAGGATCGGCCGGCTTGTTTCAATCAGAGCCCTGATGGGCGAGCATTTTCCCGAAGTACGCCCGGACTATAAAAGCACCTATTATGCAAACTATTCAGGTGCCTTCGAATTGGTACATGATCTTGATCTGGCCATATGGTATGCGGACCGGAATGTGAAGAACGCATATGCTGTGTTTGGCGCTTTCAGCGATATTGGGATCAAAGCGCCCGATACGGTTGAGATTCTTGTGGAGTTTGAGGACAGGTGTGCCGCCACGGTACACCTGGACTTCTTCCAGCGACCGCGCCGCAGAATGATTGAACTGATCGGAACAGAAGGCGTCGTTACGGTTGAATTTGCTTCATGGGAACAATACACTCTTTCCGTGTTCGATATGGAAAGGAAGGAGTGGGAAAGCCTGACTGAAAAAACAACCCGCAATGATATGTTTAAGGCTGAAGACAGGGAGTTTTTGCTTGCCATAACAGAAAACATACCAATAAGGTGCGGTATTTCAGACGCACGCAAATCGCTTGAAGTCGTTTTGCATGTACAGAATAGGAGAGGATAAACGTTGATCATTGATCGATTACAAAATGCCGGTTTGTATCATGGCATAAGTTCAGGAATAAAGAAAGCACTGGAATTTTTACAAAGGTCGGATTTGGAAAAGTTGGAAACAGGAAGAGTAGAAATTGATGGAGACGATGTCTTTGCGTTGGTTCAGCAGTATGAAACCAAACCGGCGGAACAAAGCATATGGGAGGCGCACGAAAAATACATGGATATTCAATATATCCATAGCGGTGCCGAACGGATAGGCTACAGCAGCAGGGAAGGCATGAAGGTGATAAAAGAGTATGAC
>JAEZMC010000135.1 GCA_023435805.1 Bacillota bacterium
GCCGCAAACATTTCGTCCACCATCTTCTTTATTTCATCCAGGCTGAGTACGGCCGAGGTGAGCGGATCAAAACAGATGGCATGGAAGACCTTTCTCGGATCACCTGTGATGGCGGCCTCTACGGCAAGCTCTTCACAGCGGGCGCTGGTGTTGACAAGAACCGCCAGATGTGCCGGAAGCGGGCCCACATGCATTGGTGTCAGCCCTCTTTTGGACGCCAGTACCGGCACTTCAACGCAGCAGCCCTCCGGCAGGTTGTCGATCAGCCCAAAATTGCGCACATTGCCATTAAACTCATACAGAGCACCGTCTCCGATGGTTGCATTGAAAATATAGGCGGCGTATTCATGGCCTCTTTCCAGATTCACTTCATCCTTTGCCAGCCATTCATCTATTTCCTTCTTCCAGGTATTCTCCCGGCTCAGGTATTCATTGAGGATGTAACCGTATACCCCGGGATTCCAGCCGGTTCCGTGAGTGCAGTACTTCTCGATGAGGTCGGGCCTCTTTCTGAACCAGGCGTTGTATTCGGAATTGTGCCCACTGGATTCGGTTACATAATAGTCGAGATGCAGGAACATTTCATTTCTAACCATCTCTTCATTATATATTTCGGGTCTCTCCGTAATAGCCTTTCGAATGAGCGGATAGGCATCGGTGCCATTCCATTTGTACTCAAGATAGAAGGCCTGATGATTGATTCCTGCACACAGGTAGGTGATCTCTTCCATTGGCGCGCCGATCCAATTTGCCAGCATTTCCGCCGTACCTTGCACACTGTGGCACAGGCCGGTTACCTGCACCTTGCTCTGTCCCTGCATGGCTCTGCAAAGCATGGCCATCGGATTTGTATAGTTGAGGAATATGGCATTCGGACAATAACGTTCAATGTCTCTGCAGATTTCCAGCATCACCGGAATGGTGCGCAGTGCCCGGAAAATACCGGCAGGGCCTCTCGTATCCCCTACATTGATGTCCACGCCGTATTTCTTGGGTATTTCAACATCATACCTCCATATGTTGACACCGCCCGCAAGAATGGTACAGACAACACCGTCCGCATCCTTTAACGCTTCTACCCTGTCTGTAGTGGCAACTACCTTTGCGGGATATTTGCCGGTGCTCACAATTTTATCAACCGCTGTTTTTATGGCTGAAAGACGCTCGGTATCAATGTCCATCAGCGCAATGGTGCAGTCGGAAAGCGCCGGAAAAGTCAATATATCCTTGACAAGCGTTCTGGTGAAGCCGAAGCTGCCGGCTCCGATAAATGCAATTTTCTTCAATTCATTTCACTCCTCACTGGTTATTTATACTTGATTGATCCTTACTTACATTTTAATACAATCCTTTGACAAGTAAATGGAAACATGCTATGAAAATATGGTATAATGCTGGATGAATACAAAAACAAATCAACGGCGCAGGAGTAGAATATGGAACATTCTTTGCTGTTTCACGGTTTAAACCATACGGATTTGAATATGTATCAATGCGGTACGGAAAACTGCGATAAGGGACATTGGTACGGGCCGGCGGTCCGGGACCATTTCCTCATCCATTATATCCACAGCGGAAAAGGGAAATTCTGCGTTGGAGACAGAGTATATCATTTGCACCGGAACCAGGGCTTTCTGATCTATCCGGATATCGTCACCTACTACCAGGCGGATTTTGAAGAACCCTGGACCTATTCCTGGGTCGGGTTCCACGGCATGAAGGCGGAGGGTTATCTGAAAAACGCCGACTTGACGATGGAAAACCCCATTTTCATCGGCGATGAGGAAGGCTATATCGATGACTGCTTCCACCAGATGCTTGCGGCAAAAAACCTGCAAAAAGGTCGCGAGATACGACTTTTAGGCATGCTGTACCTCTTTCTTTCCCAACTGATCGAACAGGGCGCCAAAGACCGGTTCGATTACTCGGGCAACAGAAAGGAAGCCTATATAAAAAAAGCGATTGAATATATTGAAATGAATTATTCCAGAAAAATGAGCATTTCCGAGTTGGCGAACCATCTGGGGCTGGACAGAAGCTACCTTGGCAGCATCTTTAAGGAGCAGCTGGACACCCCGCCGCAGGATTTTCTTGTCAAATACAGGCTGGACAAGGCCTGCGCACTGATGAAGAACGAAGCACTGTCAATAGGTGACATATCTCGCTCTGTGGGTTATGATGATCCCCTGCTGTTTTCCAAGCTGTTCAGGAAATACAAAGGGTTACCGCCCCGTGAATACCGAAAAAGCTACCCCATGGGTATCGAGCAAATAAATAAATGAGCAGGGTTCAGGCAAATGTGGATATGGGCAGGTGACGCCGGTGTTCTCGAAATCTATCCGTTCCCGCCCTATTGTGCTATAATGGTTTTTAAAAGCCATCCGCAGGGGTAATTGTCTTGGCCCCTGCCTATGCGGAAGCAGAATTGTGAAGAGGGTTGAAATGATAGGATTGGGAACAATAGTTAATGTATTGGCAGTAATCATCGGCGGCAGTATCGGACTGATTTTTAACGGCGGGCTGAAAAAGCGCTATCAGGACATTCTGATGCAGGCTTTGGGCCTGTCGACCATATTTATAGGGGTATCGGGCACTCTTAAAGGCATGTTCAGGATTATCGGCGATACGATTGAAACAAGCGGAACCATGATCATGATCGTATCACTGGTAGTGGGTGCGCTGATCGGCGAGCTGATTGATATTGAAAAACGCATGGAGCAGTTCGGGGAGTGGCTCAAGAACAGAGTAAAAGGAAACAGCCATCCGAAATTCGTAGAGGGCTTTGTTACATCCTCCCTGATCATTTGCGTAGGGGCAATGGCAGTTGTCGGCTCACTGCAGGACGGACTGACGGCTGATGCCTCCATGCTGTATACGAAATCGGCGCTGGACTTTGTAGTCGTATTGATATCCGCATCGACACTGGGTATCGGCGTGCTGTTTTCAGCAATTCCGCTCGGTATTTACCAGGGGTTGATTACGGTCTTCGCCCGGTTCATAGAGCCTGTCCTTACAGACGTAATGGTTGCAAACCTGTCCTTCGTCGGGTCCGTCCTGATTTTCGGCGTGGGAGTCAATCTTGCATTCGGAAAGAAGTTCAAAGTCGGCAACATGCTCCCGGCAATCGTCATTGTAGTGATCTGCAGCCTGTTCGGTATTTAGTGCGGGGTCACAGGAGCTGTTTTACCGGCAAATCATTTACATTCGGGGACCGGCGGTATGCAGCAATCGAATATTAACGGCATAAGCCGGCACAACCGGCCGTAAACTTCAATCCATAATCAGCAAGCCATAAACAGCAAATGTGTTTTCAGGTGATTGACAAATACTCTCATGCAGGAGTATACTAAAAATGTACATATGAACACTTATTCATATATTCAACTTATTAGTGAGAGAGGTAGAAGCATGTCGGATATAAAAGGCAATTTTGATAGATGTGATTGTACTGTAATCCATGAGGAAATCGTCTCCAAGGTCCGTGAAAGCATGCCAGTAGAAGAGAATCTGTACGATCTTGCAGAGCTTTTCAAGGTTTTCGGAGATACTACGCGGATAAAAATCCTCTGGGCCCTGGCAGAGGCGGAAATGTGCGTGTGCGATATTGCAGTGCTGCTTAACATGACACAATCGGCCATATCCCATCAATTGAGGGTATTAAAGCAGGCAAGGCTGGTCAGAAACAGGAAGGACGGAAAAATTGTATTTTATTCCCTGGACGATGCTCATGTCAAACAGATATTCGAGCAGGGTTTGATCCATATCAACGAGCTGTAGAGTCAACAAAGGCAGGTGGGATAAAATGTCGCAGAAGAATAAGAGGGAATTTATACTGGAAGGTCTGGATTGTGCCAACTGCGCAGCCAGGATAGAAACAAATATCCGCAAAATCAACGGGGTCGCTTCCGCCTCCATGAATTTCGCTGCAAAAACACTGACAATCGAGGCCGGAGATTACGGAGATCTGGACCGTATTGCATCTGACGCAAAC
>JAEZMC010000136.1 GCA_023435805.1 Bacillota bacterium
CCATTGCAGGCTATGCGGTAGGCGCAGACCAGGGATTCATTTATGTCAGGGCGGAATACCCTATTGCCGTGAAAAGATTGGAAATTGCCATCAAACAGGCAAAGGAATACGGCCTGCTTGGTAAGAATATCTTCGGAACAGGTTTCAGCTTTGATCTGGAATTAAGATTGGGCGCAGGTGCTTTCGTCTGCGGTGAGGAAACGGCGTTGATCACCTCCATAGAAGGAAAGAGGGGAGAACCCAAGCCGAAGCCGCCATTCCCTGCAGTAAGAGGATTGTGGCAGAAACCGACGCTTTTGAACAATGTTGAAACCTATGCCAACATACCCATTATTTTAAATAACGGGGCGGAATGGTTTACCACTATCGGATCGGAGAAGAGCAAGGGTACCAAGGTGTTTGCAGTAGGCGGAAAGATCAACAATACCGGCCTCGTGGAAATACCGATCGGTACAACCTTGAGAGAAGTGATATACGATATCGGAGGCGGCATACCCGGCGGCAAGAAATTCAAGGCAGCCCAGACCGGCGGACCTTCCGGCGGATGTATTCCGGCCAGCCATATCGACACGCCCATCGACTTTGAAACTTTGCGGGAGCTGGGCTCCATGATGGGCTCCGGCGGATTGATCGTTATGGATGAAGACAACTGTATGGTGGATATTGCAAGATTCTTCCTCGAATTTACCGTTGACGAATCCTGCGGTAAATGCCCGCCGTGCCGGATCGGTACCAAGCGGATGCTTGAAATACTTGAGCGCATCACCGGCGGCAAGGGTGAAATGGAGGATATCGACAAGCTGGAGGTACTTGCAAAGAACATTATTGCCTCTTCGCTCTGTGGACTCGGACAGTCTGCCCCGCAGCCCGTGCTCAGCACGCTGAGGTATTTCAAGGACGAGTATATTGCGCATGTCCAGGATAAAAAGTGTCCCGCAGGCGTCTGCAAATCCATGATGAACTATGTAATTGCGGCCGACCGCTGCAAGAACTGCGGCATCTGCGCAAGAACCTGCCCGGTCAGCTGTATCAGCGGAGACAAAAAGACACCATATGTTATTGATCAAGAGAAATGTATCAAATGCGGTGCTTGTATGGAAAAATGTCCGTTCAAGGCCATATTCAAGAATGCGTAGGAAGGAGAGTGTAAAGAGATGGAAATGGTCAATATTACGATAGATACGAGAAAAATACAGGTTCCTAGCAATTATACCGTTCTGGAGGCTGCCCGATATGCAAATATCGCTATCCCGACACTTTGCTTCCTGAAGGATATCAACGAAATTGGCGCGTGCAGGATGTGCGTGGTTGAAATCAAGGGTGCCAGAAGCTTGCAGGCAGCGTGTGTATACCCAGTTTCGGAAGGTCTGGAAATATACACTCAGACCCCGAAGGTGAGAGAGTCCAGAAAGGTGACACTGGAGCTTCTCCTGTCGAACCATGACAAGAAGTGCCTTACCTGTGTCAGAAGCAGAAACTGTGAGCTGCAAAAGCTGAGTGAAGAGCTGAATATCAAGGATATCCGGTTTGAAGGTGAAATGGGGAATCATCCGCTTGACGAGCTGTCCCCGTCCATCGTAAGGGATCCCAACAAATGTGTGCTCTGCAGGCGCTGTGTCAATATGTGCAAAAACATACAGAAGGTAGCGGTTATCGACACCAACGAAAGAGGTTTTAAGACGATTGTCGGCTCGGCCTTTAACGAATCACTTGCAGAAGTGCCATGCATCAACTGCGGCCAGTGTATCACGGTTTGCCCGGTAGGCGCTCTTAGGGAAAAGGATGATACGGACAAGGTATGGGAAGCTCTGGCAAACAAGGATCTACATGTGGTCGTGCAGACCGCTCCCGCCGTCAGGGTTGCTCTGGGCGAAGAATTCGGCATGCCTATCGGTTCAAGGGTAACCAGCAATATGATTGCCTCACTCAGACGCCTCGGCTTCGACAAGGTTTTTGATACCGACACCGCTGCCGACCTGACCATCATGGAAGAGGTCACGGAGGTTGTAAACCGGATCAAGAACGGTGGAAAGCTGCCGGTCATTACTTCCTGCAGCCCGGGATGGATCAAGTTCTGCGAGCATAATTACCCTGAATTCCTTGACAATCTGTCCACCTGCAAATCACCGCACGAAATGTTCGGTGCGGTATTGAAATCCTATTATGCGGAGAAAATGGGGATCGATCCCGCCAAAATCTTCGTAGTCTCCATCATGCCGTGCACCGCCAAGAAGTTTGAGGCGCAGCGTCCTGAACTTGCAGGCACCGGTTATCCGGATGTAGACGTTGTTCTGACTACCAGAGAGCTGGCCAGGATGATCAGGGAAGCAGGTATCGACTTTACAGAACTGCCGGAGAGGCACTTCGACGATCCGATGGGCGAGGCGTCCGGTGCGGCGGTTATATTCGGTGCAACAGGCGGTGTAATGGAAGCGGCTTTGAGATATCTGGTTGAGCTGCTGGAAGGCAAACCGCTCGAAAATGTGGAATTTACAGCTGTCAGAGGTGTCGAAGGTGTCAAGGAGGCTACGCTGGAAATAGCGGGCATGACGATAAAAGCAGCTGTGGCACATGGTACCGGCAATGCCAGAAAGCTCCTGGATAAAATGAGGAGTGGAGAGGCGCAATACCACTTTGTTGAAGTCATGGCCTGCCCTGGCGGCTGTGTAAACGGCGGAGGTCAACCCATACAGTCTTCTCAGGTGAGAAGCTGGATCGATCTCAGGTCGGAAAGAGCCAAGGCAATTTATGCCGAGGATGAAAGCCTGCCCATGAGAAAATCACAGGACAACCCCAAGGTCAAGATGCTCTATGAGGAATATTTTGAACATCCGGGAAGCCATAAAGCCCATGAACTGCTCCATACGCATTACATGCAGCGTGACAATTACCCGGAAAAATAAATATTGCCTGGACTAAAATTATAGATGTCGAAAGGGCCGCAACAGAATAATGTTTTGTTGAGGCCCTTTTTTCACATCGTATGATCGCTTTATAATACTTTCAGATTGTAAATTTCTTTGACATTTAATAAATATTAACATTTACTATTTGAATAGAAGTAATTTCGCAATTATAATATAAATGTGTACGTAAAAAATCGACTCAAATAGAAGATCGGCTGTTCTCCGCCTGATTCCTGCCGGGGTTCTGCCGATTGAGCCAAGAGATCATTGCAAATGGGTTCAAACCGAAGAATTTTAATATGGATAGGTGTGTTTTTGATTATCGGCATCATATTGTTGATGGTTGCATGTGAAACCGGTATCCTTTCACCGCAGAAGGAGGAACCGGGTGAAGAACCGGAACAGCTCCATACGCTTACTCCCGATCGTAATGACGATGCACAGGAAATGGAGCTGCCTCCTGTATATGAGGAGGAGCCGGCAAAAAGGCTGACAACCGGGAAACCATATTCCGGGAAACTGGTGGAAGAAGGCTCAAGAAATGTTCTGATCATAGGTGAGGATAAGCAGAACGACCTGTACGACACGATCGGTATTGCCAGTGTGGATAAAAACAACAAGACATTGAAGCTGATCATGATCCCACGTGATACGTATATCGAGTACAACCCTGAAATACTGTCCAGGCTGGAGGAGGTCAAGCTTGCAAGTTCGCCCGGCATATACAAGATCAACTGTGCACATCTGGTGGGCAGCAAGATCCAATACAGCGGCAGGTTCAGTTCCGGTCCGATCAGTTTTCTGGCCGATGTGGTAAGCGAAAAATTCGGGATAACAGTGGACGATTATGTCAAAATCAATATAAGGGGTTTCAAATCATTGATCAACCACCTTGGTGGCGTTGATATCTATGTGCCCTATGATATGAACTATGAAGATCCGTACCAAGATCTTGCCATTCATATCAATAAAGGACGGCAGCACCTGGATGGAGAGAAAGCCGAGGGTTTCGTACGTTTCCGCCAGGGCTACAGGGAAGACGGAACTTTCTTTGAAATCGGGGATACAGGCAGAAAGAACAATCAGCTGAACTTTTTGAAGGAACTGATCAAGCAAAAGGGCACGATCAGTAATATTGGAAAAATACCGGGGATCATTGAGTTATTAGGTAAAAATGTGCAGCACAGCATCGGCCTGGGAGATGTTTTGCAGACCTATATGGGAATGGCACGGGATATTATATCCGACAAATATGAGATTACCCCGGAAAATCTGAACAGTGAAAAGACGATACGCATCAACGGATCATCCTACCTGGTGCTGGACTGAGGCTATAGCGGCGTGAAAAGTGTCCCCGCCTCTATAGGGGGCGGTACCATTTTAATCAGGCGGTGAGCATATCTCCCGCCTGGGATACATAGCCGGGCAGAAAGCTTTGCTTGCGGCCGGCCTCGTTGAAACATGCAGAGGCAGGAATCTTATTATACAAGCGGAAAATTCACTAATGAACCGATGCGTTATAAACTAGAAAGAGGGTGTTGCTGTGATCAATATACAGAATGTGTCCAAAAGCTATAATAAGGGTTCGATAAAGGCGGTGGATCATCTGAATCTTTCTGTTAAAAGAGGAGAGATATTCGGATTTTTGGGACCAAACGGAGCGGGAAAAACCACCACGATTAAAATGGTCATCGGACTGCTGAATCCCGATGAGGGCAGTATTACCATAAACGGTACGGATATACGTAAAAATGCTATCGAGGCGAAGCGGAACATCGGCTATGTACCTGACAACCCGGATTTGTATGACAGACTGAACGGCATGGAATATCTTAATTTTATGGCTGATGTATACCAGGTACCGGTGGAGGAACGCAAGAAAAGGATCAGACATTACCTTGAAATGTTCGGTCTGAATGATGCGGCATCCGATCTGATTAAGAGCTATTCACACGGCATGAAACAGAAAATCGCCCTTACCGGGGCACTGATACATAACCCGGCCGTATGGATACTCGATGAACCTATGGTAGGCCTGGATCCCAAATCGGCACACCTGCTGAAGGAGCAGATGCGGGAGCACTGCAACCAGGGCAATACGGTCTTTTTTTCCACACATATACTGGAAGTGGCAGAAAAGCTTTGCGACAGAATTGGTATCATTCACAAGGGAAAGCTGATCGCAAGCGGAACAATGGATGAACTCAGGCAGGGAGACAACAAGGATTCCCTTGAAAATATTTTCCTGGAGTTGACTGAAAAATGAAACCATTTACAGCCCTTATAAAAATGCAGCTGAATGTCAATTATGGCGTTTCAGCTCTGAAATACCGTTTTACCCGGGAAAAGAAAAAGCTCTGGGAACCGGTGCTGATCGCAGTGGTGATTCCCGTTTCGCTGCTGCCGCTGCTGGCTATGTATGTCATGCTGATGACCGGTGTATTCATGGCAGGTTCGGCATTGGAGCAGCCACAGCCTGAAGTTGTTCTGACCATATCGTTCCTGTTAGCCCAGGTGGTCATCCTGTTCTTTGGAATGTTCTATATCATGGGCACATTCTATTTTTCACGGGATATCGAATCATTGATACCGCTTCCTCTAAAACCGTATGAGGTGGTGTCGGCTAAGTTTTTGGTGGTCATGATCAATGAATATCTAACGGGTATACCCATCCTGCTCCCTCCCATCATCATATTTGGGGCAGGAACAGGACAGGGCTTGCTTTACTGGATCAAAAGCATTGTGCTCATACTCGCCGCACCGGCTTTGCCATTGACGGTGGCAGCATTGTTTATCATGGTTCTGATGCGGTTTGTCAATTTCAGAAGGTACAAGGATCTGCTGGCCATCATCGGCGGGCTTGCGGCATTCGTCCTTGCTATAGGAATCAGCGTTTTTGCTCAGAACTTACCGAAAAACGGGGACCCGGATTTATTAAAGAACCTGCTGGCAAGCCAATCCGGGCTGATTGACCTGATCGGAAGCCGGTTCCCGCCCAGTGTCTGGGCAACCAGAGGACTGGCTGACAGCGGCCTGGCAGGCTGGGGCTATTTCCTTCTGTTTATTGCAGTTTGTGCAGTACTGCTGGCGCTTCTTTTCTGGCTGTCCAACAGGTTCTTCTATCAGTCGCTGCTGGCAGGGCAGGAGGTAACCCGGAAACGGAAGGATTTCACGGAACACAGGGAGAGCAAGCGGTACGGGAGAGTCTCCAGCCCGGTACAGGCCATGATGAAAAGGGAATGGAAGCTGTTGTTCAGAACACCGATTTATGCGTTGAACGGTCTGACAGGCTCCATTATGGGACCGCTTATTGTATTGCTCATGTTTTTTGCACAGAAAGGGAATCAGGGAACGACACAGCTTTTTGACATAATCAGCAAGCCGGAGGCTACGCCTTATGTTCTGCTTGGAGGACTTGGGCTGATGCTGTTTACGGCAGGTATGAATCTGGTGGCCTCAACCTCGCTTTCCAGAGAAGGCAAAACCATCTGGATCACCAAGCTGATACCGGTATCGGCAAAACAGCAGGTAATGGCCAAGCTTATCCTTTCATACCTGATTTCCGCCGTAGGAGTCATTGTAACAGGTTTGATTCTCTGGCTTTTTATCAAGCAGCCGCTGATCTGGGTACTGGGAGTCATACTGGTAGGCATGCTGGGAGCGATACCTATGGTTGCATTAAGCCTTTTACTGGATGTATTTCATCCAAAGCTTGTCTGGAACAGTGAGCAGGAAGCCATGAAGCAGAATATGAATGGCTTGCTGGGCATGCTGCTGTCTTTCCTGGTTTTAATGATACTGGGACTGGTGGCATTGTTCCTGTTGACGATGAAAAGTGCCATGTGGCTGGTGTTCCTGACACTGGGCGCGGTGTCCGGCGTTTTGGGCGTTTTGTCCATTCTGGCGCTCTTTGCGGTGGCGGAAAGGAAATATGCCGAACTGGAAGCGTAGTCAACAATTCATTTGAGAAGGATACAATCGTAATACACAATTGAGACTATGATAAATAGTGGTAAACATGAACAGGAGGTATGAACATGGGAAAACAAATATGGAAACCGTCAACTCTGCTGAATCCGGTACCGGTGGTCATGGTGACCTGTGCGGATGCAGACGGAAAACCGAATATCATAACGCTGGCATGGGCAGGAACGATCAACTCCGATCCGCCGATGCTATCCATATCTGTCAGGAAGGAACGCTATTCCTATAGCTTAATCAAGGAGAAGGGTCAGTTCGCCGTAAACCTGACAACGCAAAAACTGGCTTTTGCAACCGATCTTTGCGGTGTCAAATCGGGCAGGGACACAGATAAATTTGCAGCTGCCGGATTAACGGCGGAAAAGGCGTCGGTCATTGATGTACCCATCATCAAGGAATG
>JAEZMC010000217.1 GCA_023435805.1 Bacillota bacterium
AGGGAATTTATCTGGCGTACTGAAACGGGTAAGGAAATCAGGGTGGAGTTCACCAGATTCCTGAGTATGATCACACCGACCCTTGGCTGCCAGAGGATATCGTTCGAACCTCTGAATTTTTCCGGTAGTATCGATATAAGGGCAGGCCTTGATTTTTCTCCCATACATGAATCCATGCAGAGAAGTCTCTGGCATTGCTTAAAAAAAGGCAACGCGGATGGTATCACTGCAAGCCTTGGCAGGACTGAAAGAAGCGGACACATGGTCTATGCGGGCTTTAAGGTAAGCTGTGAACAACCGTTAAATTATAGATACTTTGAATATGAAAAGCTGAATGGATTGGAATTCAGTATGGAGCTGGCCAGCGGGAAGAAGGTTTTATTTGACAGGCTGGCTGTTGTTCATGCGGAAAAGAACAGCGGGACAGAGGCTGATAAGGTGTGGTCGGATGGGACCGAACTTGCCAGAGCACACTGTTCAAGAGGGTTTGATGAAGCTGCGGCGGAAAATGCAGCGTATTGGGAAAACATCTGGAACACCTTCGATATCAGCATAGAGGGCGACCCTGATAACCAGCAGGGGATCCGGTACTGTATTTTCCAGATGCACCAGACCTATCACGGAGGAGAGCCAGGCCTCAATATAGGGGCAAAAGGACTTACGGGCGAAGCGTACGGCGGTCTTGCCTTCTGGGACACGGAAACCTACTGCCTGCCCTTCTACCTGTTTAATAATCCGAAAGCTGCGCGCAATCTGCTGGAGTTCAGATACAATACCCTTCCAATGGCTGTTGAACGTGCCGGAGACCTGGACTGTGAGGGAGCGTGCTATCCGATCGCCACCCTGGACGGAACGGAAAGCTGTATGCTCTGGCAGCACGCAAGCCTTCAGTTCCAGCCGAGTACAGCTGTCGCGTATGGGATCCGTCATTATGTAAAAATGACCGGAGATAAGGATTTCCTGTATGAAAAAGGAATAGAGATGCTTGTGCAGATATGCCGTTTCCTGGCGACAAGAGGACAGTGGAGCTCAAGAACCGGTAAATTCGGTTATTATGGCGTAATGGGACCGGATGAATTCCAGATGATGGTTAACAATAACTGCTATACAAACTACATGGCAAAAAAGACCTTTGAATACACTCTTAAGGTATTGACGGATGCCAGAACAAACAAGATCGGGGTCTATTCAGAAATAGTAAAAAAGCTTCAGCTTAAAAACACCGAAATGGAAAATTGGAGCCATATGGCTGAAAACATGAGAATCCCGCTGGATGAAAACACAGGGATTTATGAGCAGCATGAAGGGTACTTTGATTTGCCCCATATAGACATCAAGTCCATACCTGTGGAAGACTTTCCGCTTTATCACAACTGGTCGTATGACAGGATATACAGGAACGATATGATCAAGCAGCCTGACGTATTAATGTTCATGTTCCTGTATAATCAGGAATTTACCCGGGAGGCCAAAAAAATCAACTACGAGTATTATGAGCCAAGATGTATACATGAATCATCCCTTTCCCCTTCGGTCCACTCTGTTCTTGCCTCTGAGCTGGGAAGGCACAAGGAAGCCTTTGACTTTTTCAGCTTTGCTACCCGTATGGACCTGGACAACTACAACCGTAATACAAGGGAAGGACTTCACACCACATCCATAGCCGCGGCATGGGTCAATATTGTATACGGTTTCGGAGGCATGAGATCGGACGGTGATATGCCGGCATTCAATCCTTCAATACCTGAAGCATGGAAATCATACAGCTTCAGAATCCTGTATGCGGGAGCTGTACTTAGTGTGAAGGTCACGAAAGAGACTGTTGTTTTCAAAACGGTTAACGGCCTAAAGGCAAATGTGAGAATATACGGAATAGAGTACGAAGTAAGCGCGGATGGAATAGAAATCCCAATGCCGGCAGCGTGGAGAGGGTAGGAAAAAGCTGAACGGACAGGGTGCCGCATACCGGGGAATACAGAGACAACAGGTATAATTGGTAAATGAAGGGAGTAATATATGTCCTGGATCATAGAAGAAAAGGGTTTTAAAAGAGAAAAAACGGAGCTGAATGGCAGTAAGTTCTTGCTGGGCAATGGTTATATGGGCTACCGGGGGACAATGGAGGAGTTTGCGAAAGACCGGCTGGTTGCCTGCAATTTGCTGGGCCTTTATGATCAGGCGGGAGACAAGTGGAGGGAGCCGGTAAATGCACCAAACGGTTTTTTTTCCGTGCTTCGCTGCGATGATGTTTCAGTCGATATATTAGAAATTGAAACGGAAGAGCATGCACAGTGCCTGAATATCAAGTCGGGCCTGCACCAAAGGAAGAGTACCTTTATTATGCCCGGCGGGAACTGCATAACTGTCGGGACGGAAAGATTCCTGAGCCTTGTCAATGTACACCTGATGTGCATGAAATATACTTTCAGCGTGTCCAAAAAGTGCAGGATCGTTATCAATACCGGAATAGACGGTGATGTTTGGGATATCAATGGACCGCATCTGGCGGAAATAGAACCTGCAACCGAATGCGGCCTTATTGTTTTGAATTCCAGAACCGGTGAGCTTGGCTGCAGGGTGTCTGTAGCAGAGGGTATGGAGTCGAATTTTACGGCGGATGAAGAAATTGTGACAGAGGATAAAAGGATCATCAGGAAAATTGCCCTGGAAGCACAGCCGGATGAAGAGTATGCCTTTTGTAAGTATGTGGCGGTTTATACAGACAATGATGGCGTAGAAGATGCGTCCGGGGCATCGGTAAAGGATTGTCTGGATGCAATCGACAGAGGCTATGAGGAACTGGCGGCAGGGCATGCTGAGAAATGGAGCAAGCTCTGGGAAGCCTCGGATGTAAAGATCGGAGGAGACGACGAGGCGCAATTGGCTTTAAGGTACAGCATCTATCATTTGCTGTCCATTGCGCCCACCCATTCCGATAGGGCATCGATACCTGCAAGGGGACTTTCCGGACAGGTTTACAAGGGTGCTGTTTTCTGGGATACGGAGATGTTTATGCTGCCTTTCTTTATCTGCACAAACCCCCAAATGGCCAAGAACCTTGTCAGATATAGAGTACATACACTTGACGGAGCCAGAAGAAAAGCTGCCGAATATGGATACAGAGGAGCATATTACGCATGGGAAAGCCAGGATACAGGAGATGATGCGTGCACTCTCTTCAATGTAACCGATGTTTTCACCGGAAGACCAGTGAGGACATACTTCCGGGACAAGCAGATTCATATCAGCGCCGACGTTGTGTATGGCATATGGCAGTATTATAAATTGACAGGGGACGAAGACATTCTGCTGGAAGGGGGAGCGGAAGTCATACTGGAGTGTGCGCGTTTCATGGTGTCTTATGCATATTTCAAGAAAGACAGGAATAGATATGAGATTCTGGATGTAACAGGGCCTGATGAGTACCATGAGAGAGTGAACAACAACGCTTTTACGAATGTGATGGTCAAACACACACTCGAAGTTGCGCAGGCAACCCTGAAACACCTCAAAAACAAATATAAAGCCGAATATATGGGGCTTATGCGAAAACTTGATTACGAAACCGAGCTGGAAAACATTCGAGAGATGAAAGAACTGCTTTATATACCGCAGCCTGATGTACATTCGCTGGTCATCGAGCAGTTTGACGGTTATCACAGGCTGGAGGATATCGGCCTGAAGGAACTCAAAAACAGAATAATCCATCCCGATGAGTACCTGGGAGGAGGCAACGGGCTTGCTGCGGCTACCGGAATAATCAAACAGGCGGATACCGTACTGATGCTCAACCTTTTCAAAGACAGGTATTCAAATGATGTAAAGAAAGCAAATTGGGATTATTACGAGCCCAGAACGGAACACGGTTCCAGCCTGAGTTCCTGTGTATATGCCCTGTTGGCTGCCGATACCGGCAATCCTGAATGGGCATACAGGTATTTCATGAAAACGGCAACAATTGATTTGACCGGGGAATCCAAACAATATGCAGGTACGATTTACATCGGAGGCACGCATCCGGCAGCCAATGGAGGAGCCTGGATGGCAGCGGTACTAGGTTTTGGGGGAGTTTCTTTTGATGATGAAATGGTTTCGCTGAACCCACGGCTTCCATCAAAATGGGAGACACTGAAATTCACACTGATATTACGTGGTCAGGTTTTTAATATTTCAATAGACAGGAATTTTGTTATTCTGCAGCCGGAAGAAAGCAACACTAGAGACTTGTGTTTCAATGTGGGAGGAAAAGCCGTTATCTGCCAGGCGGGACGGAGTATCTCTGTAAACTATAAATGATACGGATCTGAAACGATATGGACAAGAGTTTCGAAGGAGGTCAAAATGAAGGATAGTATAAAAGGGGCGCTATTTGATCTTGACGGGGTAATAGTGGACACTGCAAAGTACCACTATCTGGCGTGGAAGCGGCTTGCGGCGGAATTGGGGTTTGATTTTACAGAAGAGCATAACGAAAGGCTGAAGGGCGTAAGCAGGATGAGATCTCTGGAAATACTGCTTTCGGTGGGAGGCATAAGCAGTTCCAAAGAGGAAATGCAGGCAATGGCTGAAAAAAAGAACAATTGGTATGTGGAATATATTAAGAAAATGGACGAGTCCGAGATTCTCAAAGGTGCAAGGGAATACCTGCTCAAGCTTAAAGGAAAGGGTATAAAGATTGCTTTGGGTTCTGCAAGCAGGAATGCGCCGTTGATATTGCAGAACCTGGGCATAGCAGATTTGTTTGATGCCATCATCGACGGAAACAAGGTCTCAAATGCCAAACCGGACCCTGAAGTGTTTCTCCTGGGAGCAAAAGCATTGGGCCTGGAGCCTTCCGATTGCGTAGTGTACGAGGATGCTGAAGCAGGCATAGAAGCAGCCAGAAGAGCCGGTATGGGAACTGTGGGAATAGGTAAAAGAGAAGTACTGAAGGACGCGGACATGGTTGTAAACGGACTCTACGAGTTACTCTGAGCGCCGTGAATTTTAGTCCGCCATTAAAGCAGCCTTGTACATGATGCCTTCCTTCGTCGCTTCATTTTGTCGCGCGGCTCATCGCATTTTGATGGGCCTTTTTTATGCAAAAATTGAATATTCGAGCAGAGGAAGGGAGGTATGTTTGTCGATATTACAAGAAAAATACAGCTTTATTTTTTGGGTCATAATACAGGAAATAACAAAATATTTATATGCTGTCATGTATTATAATTTATGTATAAAGGCAATAATTCTAGAGAAGAAAATGGCAGTTACACGCTGAGAAAAGCTTTATATACATAGGTGGGCGCTGATGTTTGATTTGAAAAACCGGGTTCTCTCTTTTAAGAAGCAGCCTGAGATGACTCAGTTGATATTCCTGTACAGGTATGTATCCTTGCTGTGCACTTCGGTATTTTATATAGCGGGTGTCACCAATCATACCATTGAGAGAAAGATTTTTATCATTGCATGCCTGACTGCTTCCTCCGTTCTTCTAGGCGGTCTGTATGTGAAAAATACGGGTTCTACCCGCAACATTATGCTGCTGCTTCTGATTGAGACAATCGGAAACACCATACTGCTGATACCTTCAGGTGGTATAAGAAGCCCCTATGTATGGTATTGTCTGAATACCATTCTGATCGCCTCCGTTGAACTGAAAAAGAGGTACTGCTGGATAAACCTTTCCATATATCTGTTCATAGGCAATTGGATCGTGCTGTCAGCGACAGATAAACCTTTCCTGCCCATCA
>JAEZMC010000390.1 GCA_023435805.1 Bacillota bacterium
ACTCTGATGTAAACGGCAAGCCAGACCAGGCCGATCATAAAACCGCCGATTACATCACTGGCATAATGAACGCCCAGATAGATGCGGCTGATTCCTATAGCGGCAGATATACACTGTCATCAAATGACGTAATCATTTTGGAGCAGGATGTTTCCAACATATCACATTAAAGAAAGCATGATAGCTTTTTAAAAAGGGGATATGTCCTTCCGCTAAAAGCCTCCTCCATATCCCCGTTCCATTCGTATTATTCGAGCACAACAGCCGTACCGGAAGCAGTGACCATTAGCATGTTATTTCCCTGTCCCAGGACCTCATAATCCACATCAACACCTACAACAGCATTGGCTCCGTATTGCTGGGCGCGATTCACCATTTCCATGACTGCATTATCCCGGGCACCGATCAATTCACCTTCATACGAACCGGACCTGCCCCCGAAGAAATTTGTCAACCCTGCGGCAAAATCCTTAATAAAATCCACACCGGATATTACTTCCCCGAATACAATCCCCTTGTATTCGATAATTCTTCTTCCTTCAACAGAAGGTGTAGTTGTAACGATCATATCAATACCTCCAAACTTTTCTTATATCTATATACGTTACATTTCAGAAAATTCCTCCCGCCCGGGGAAAGCTTTTTTATTTTTGCGGTTTAATGCCCGCTAAAAGGAGGACATCGGCGTCAGGCTGTTGAACAGCTGTGTCATACTTTTTTGCGCCTGCAGTTTCAACTGGTCAATTTCCTCCAGATGCTGCCTCAACACCATCATCACATCGCCATCCAGATGCTTGTTTTTCACCATATTCTCAATAATGGTGATTGCATGGCTTGCGGGCATTGCTTCGCGGTATGGCCTTTGTTCGGTCAGTGCCGTAAACACATCGCTGACAGCCATGATTCTTGAACCCATGCTCAGGTCCTTGTCCCCCAGTCCAAAAGGGTACCCGCTGCCATCGAGCCTTTCATGGTGGTACGATGCCCACTGGTTGATGGTCCTCAGCTGAGGGATCCTGTCCAGAATACGGTATGAATTGTATGTATGTTTTTTCATAATATTAAATTCGTCAGGAGTCAACGCGCCGTTCTTTTCCAGTATGCCGACCGGAACAGCAAGCTTTCCCAGATCATGCAGCAACCCGGCTATCTTCATCAGCTTCACTTCATTTTTACTATAGTTCATTTTAGCCGCCAGTGAACTGGCACATTCCGCGACACCAATGGAGTGCGTGGCAGTAAATCTGCTGCGGCAATCAATGATTCTGTTTAAAGCGCCTGCCAGTAAGAGCAGTCGATCCGAATCAACCGTTAATCTCAAATTTTTCATCAGCGTGTTCAGTATTTCTTTGCTGAAATTAGTTGTAAAATCAAACCAGAAATGAGGCCTGGAGGATATCTTGATAAAGGCTTCCACTGCATCTGGCATAAATCGTGAACCGGATCCGTTGATAATCGTGTTTTCCAAAAAGGACCGCTGTCCTAAAATTTCTTCATCTCTGTCGGTTAAAACATCAATTCTGTCGGCCAGATGTACAATATAACTGCCCAACGGAATTGCACATCCTTCCGTATATTGCGAATCTGGCTCGTTCCAGTATATATGGTGAAAACGGATGATTTCCGCCGCATGCCTCAATTCATCAAAATCACGAAGCAGCTTCCAGCCATTGATTCCATGGTCATGCCTTTCGTCTAAGGTTTCGCCGAAATCATATTGCAAAGCCTTCAGCTTTTCATCCTCTCTGATTGCTCCGCAGTCATGCAGTAAGCCGGCAATCAGAATATGGGTTTTTTCCTTTTCCCTCAAACCCATTTCATTTGCAATGGAATAGGCTATATAGGCAACTCTTTCGTTGTGATTGGATACCTGAAGGCTGATCAGGTCGATAGCGCTTGAGAAACACAGGATGATTTCAGACAGCGGAATATTAAGCATATACTTACCCCATTCAATATATTAGTTTTTGCTGCGATTGAACCTCTAAATTTAACCAATCCGTTGCATGCCGTTTGTTATTTTAATCAGAACTAAAGTGAGCCTTGTTGCCGGCTCACTTAGATTTTGTCGGGTTATTTTTATGATATCCTTTCGATATCCTTTTTGTTTCTTCGAGTTCCTGCGTTTTTCTCTTTTCAGAGTCCGGCTGAAACTCTTTTGCTTTGTTTTTGCCCATTGATTTTCCTTACCTGCCTTTACCATTTATTCATATAGGAATATTCTATCCGCAGGCAATAAAAATAATGCAAAGGTTATTCTTCAAAATAGGCAGCAACTTTGCTCCATTTTTTGTAATATTTTTTCAGATAACTGCTGTTGATCCCATACCTGTCATAACCGCCCGTACCGCGCTGATAAATAGACAGGGCGGTATCTCTCAGCTTTTTGCCCTCCAGGCCTTCTACCCTCTTATCAGCAAGTATCCAACTGAACATGGCTGTTCCCCAGTTTATGTTCACAGCCCCATCCAGCGGTTTGTTTGGTGTTTTCAGTGTTTTTGAAAGATTTGTGCCATGGCTTGAGCTGATTTGAAAGTAGCCTTTATATCTTCCACTGGAGCATTTTTCATTAAAATTACTCTCCAATGCGATCAGTGCAAGCATATCTATATAGTCCAGCTCTCTTGTTTTACAGTAATCCCACAGAAGCTTCTGGTGCTCTTTTTTCATTGGTATTTCAGAAATATACCGAAAATCTTTATCCTCTTCCTTTTCAGATTCCGATATGGCCCCCGGTGTCACAACAGCAGGGTCGGAAACAAATGCGGACCCTGTTGTATTTTCGGGCAGATCGGGTATAATGGCTGAATCTGTTGTAATAGAAGTGGAAGTATTAATTCCGGCCCCGGTGACATTTGTTCCCACATCCCCGTTGTTCTGCAGGTCGGCAGTGTCTGACGGTATATTGACGGATGACGTTTCGTTCGCTGCAGAAACCGGTGTAGTAAAGAAACAGCCCATGATAAGGGAAAACACGATTATCATGCATACTGTACTCCTGCCTGGCCTCATTCCACACCTCCCGGTAAACATTTCTTACAAATGCAGATATAGTATATCAAAATTCTGGACAATACGGAAGAGTTTTTATTAAGACAAGGGAGTGGGTTGCCCTAAAACGCTCCACTCCCTCCATTGTCTTTATTTTACCTTGTTATTATGACCCTCTTACAAGCTTGTTGAATTCATTCATAATGGTATTGATTGGTCTGTTGCTGGTGATATCGCTGCTCAGTCTGCTCATCCTGTTCATCACATCAGGTGAATTGCTGACCGTAACACTGGTAATGGTATTGTCGGCTTGTTTTACGGTCCTGGTTATCCTGTCCCGCACGGCATTGAGATTACCAGTTGTTTTGCATCCGACCAGCGCGGTGTTTCCCATAACAATTACATGTGCGTCCTTCACACCGGTCATTTTGTCTAGCTGTGTCTTGATCTGTGCAGCTTTTTGCTGATTCGGCAGCATTTGTGTTTGCGTAGTGGTATTATACCCCGAGTTCGTACCGGTACCCATTCCAAGCATATTGGTCTGGTTCATCGGCGTTGTTGTTCCGTACATATTGGTATTCGTCGTACCGAACATATTGGTACGCGTTGTACCATACATATTTGTACCGTTCATCAGGTTTGTAGTGCCATACATATTTGTACGGTTCAATGCTGTATTACCTGTCGAATTCGTTCTGTTATACCCTACGTTCTGAGTCCCCTGCATATTTCTCGTTCCATATGGGGTCCCGGCTTGCGAACACGCACACAGCGCGGCTGTTAATATGCAGATGACTGTAAAAGCACACAGGGCAGCTTTCAATTTTATTTTCATCTTAACACCTCCCACACTATTTTGTGCGCATCATAAAAATTTATTTGAGTTAATTATTTGAACTAATTGCTTTTTTTTATGTTTTTTAAAAGCCTTGTATCTCCTGCCGCGTTACATTTATGCGGCACAGGACCATTTTTCCAATTTACCCGTTTAAACTGACGGTTCCTGATAAAAGTGAAGCTTTCTCCGGTTTATATTACTACGGCAACCTCCTTTGCGATCTTCAGGCTGTTCTCACACACTTCACAATCCACAGCCATGATCTTCACATTATGTTTTTCAGCATATTTCAATGCATCCGCAAAGGCCTGGTGAGTCCTCGCGTTCGGGGTGAAGTACCGCACGCCCTCCATCTGGATGACGAACAGGATATAAGCACTGTACCCCTCATTTATACTGTCGCAAAGCTCGAAAACATGCCTGACGCCTCTTTCTGTCGGTGCATCCGGAAAAAGGGCGATATTGTCTTCCTCGAGGGTTACTCCTTTGACTTCTATCAATACCTTGTCGCGATCGGTTTCCACGAAAAAATCGAAGCGGGAACCACCGTATGTAAACTCCGGCTTGATGAACCGGATGCCCCTGAGAAGCTTTCCTTCCAGAAGCCATTCATGGATAACCCTGTTCGGCGCCTGAGAATCGATATTAACCAGCCGGCTTCCTTTTTCCACACCAATCAACGACAAGGCGGTCTTTCTTTTTATCCCCGCGTGCTGCTGCAAATAAACGGGAGCTCCCTCCACAAGCAGCTCCCGGCACCTTCCTGTATTTTTAACATGGGCCTTTTCCACATTTCCGTTGATCATGTCCTGTGCAATAAAGCGGTTAGGCCGCGATAGAAAAATTCCTTTCCGGATATTTTCATAGATCATTTTTCACTCCGTTCATCATGAACCGTCTCAGCCCTTTTTTCGGCTGCCAAAGTGCCTTTTGACCGCCGGTCTTTTATTGGTCCGTTCAATATTGACCTTTCTGCCCTTCATCGTGTAATTTTTCATTGAATCCAGCACCTTATGTGCGTATTCCCTGGGAACCTCAACGAAGGTGTAGCTGTCAAATATGTCTATTGCCCCGATCAACCTGCCTGGCAGACCGGATGTGGAAGCAATGCTTTGTACAATGTTACCAGGTTGAACTTTATCCTTGCTGCCCACATTAATAAAAAGCCGGACATACCCTTCCTCGGCTCCGGTGTCGCCCTCGGACTCATCTGCTGCCTCAGGAGCATTGTCCGTCGCTGTTCCGCCCGGTTCCGCCGCTGTTTTCAGCATTGCAGCTGCAAAATCAAGCGGACTTACAAAATTCTCTTCACCGTTCCCGGAATTCATTTCTTCAATTGCTTTTTCAATGTATTCGGAGTATTTGGCCAGCTTTCCTTCGGCAATGACGTTTTTAACAGCGGCCAGCACCTTATTGATTTTATTTTCCTCAACGTCCAGGATCGTAGGCGGTTTCATCGGCTTGATAACAGATTTGGTATACCGCTGGATATCCTTCAGCTTGTTGATTTCACGCCCTACGACGAATGAATAGGCCTTTCCGGCCCTGCCTGCCCTGCCGGTCCTGCCGATCCTGTGAACATAGTATTCGTCATCGCTTGGCAGGTCATAATTGAAAACGGCCTCTACATCATCCACATCAATTCCTCTCGCCGCAACATCTGTCGCAATCAAAATGTCAAACTGTCCGTTTCTGAATTTTGCCATTACCTTGTCCCTCTGCTCCTGCCGCATGTCCCCATGGAGAGCTTCCGCCGCATAGCCTCTGGACTGCAGGTCTGAAGCCAGCTCGTCCACCCGCTTCTTGGTATTGCAGAACACCAATGACAGTTTGATATCGTTTGCATCGATTATTCTGGAAAGGATTTCAGTTTTGGTCGCATTGCCGGCCATCAGATAATATTGATCAATGCTCGGAACAGTCAGCGCTTTATGGGATATCTTCACATGCGCCGGATCCTTCAGGTATCTTTTACTCAATTCCAGTATTTCTCTCGGCATGGTGGCAGAAAACAGCACAGTCTGCCTTTCCTCCGGCACTTCCTTCAATATGGTATCGATATCCTCCCGAAAGCCCATGTTGAGCATTTCATCCGCTTCATCCAGTATGACCATCCGAAGGCCGGAAAGCTTCAGCGTCCGTCTTCTCATATGATCCATCACCCTTCCGGGTGTTCCGATGATGATCTGGGGCCTGTTTCTAAGGGCCCTTATCTGCCTTTCTATTGGCTGTCCGCCATATATGGGCAATATCCTGATACCGCTTTTAAATTTCGAGATGCTTTTCAATTCTTCCGAAGATTGAATGGCCAGCTCTCTGGTCGGGCAAAGGATCAAAACCTGAATGCTTTCCGAGTCCGGATCCAGCATTTCCACAGCAGGTATTCCGAAAGCACAGGTTTTGCCTGTGCCGGTCTGCGCCTGCCCTATGACATCACTGCCACCGAATATAAATGGTATTGCCTGGGCCTGGATGGGAGTAGCCTCCTCAAACCCCATGTCGTCAATTCCCTTTTGTACTTCTTCCGTCAAATTCAATTCCTTAAATTTCATTCTTTCCGTACTCCTTCACTTTATCGTGCCTGCGACAAATTAATAATGCTT
>JAEZMC010000400.1 GCA_023435805.1 Bacillota bacterium
TCTCAAATTTCTACATTGCTTTTTTTGTGGCCGTTTTTACCATACTGTATTACCCGATTTTGATCATACAATTCATGCCCGAAAAAAATATCAGGGCCATCGCCGGAAAAACCTTGCAGACAGCTATCTTCTCACTCCTGGCAGCGGGATTTTCGGCGATCATGATCCTGCCCACCGTAGCCGCCCTCAGGCTTACCTCTGCTGCAGGCTCAACCTTCCCTAAAGATATAACGGAATATTTCAACCTTTTTGATTATATCGGCAGACACCTGCCTTTCGCCGTACCGGCTATAAGGGAAGGCCTCCCCAATATTTACTGCGGGCTGGCCGTACTGATGCTTGCGCCGCTGTTTTTCCTCAGCCGCAAAATCCCGCGCGCCGAGAAAATCGCAAGTGCGGCGCTGCTGCTTATCCTGCTGGCAAGCTTCAATCTGAATATTCCTAATTTCCTCTGGCCCGGGCTTCATTATCCCAACCAGCTGCCATACAGGAATGCGTACGTATATGTTTTCTTTCTGGTGACGCTTTCATTCAGGGCGCTGGATGCAAGAAACGAGCTGTCAGACAGGCAGTGGCTTGGAGTGACGGGTTTGCTGGCGGGACTGGTACTTCTGATACAGAAACTGAATGATAAAAGCCCCGGTTTTCCGGATATTTATCTTATCCTGCTGTTACTGGGCTTCTTCACAATCCTGTTTACCATGCGTCGGGGTAAAAAAGCCGGCTCGCCGCAATTCATGCTTTTCTTCCTGCTGATTGTCACATTTGAATTGATGACTTCAACCATTATGGCAGTGGAGGATATCGACAAAAACGAGTACTACTCGAAGCGCGACGGTTATCTGGCGGGCGAAGATACACGCGAGCTGCTTGGGCAGGTCCGTGAGATTGAAAAAAAGGAAAACGGATTTTACCGGATGGAGGTCATTCCGACCAAAACAACCAACGATCCCTTTTTGTACAATTATAACGGCGTATCCATATTCTCTTCCATGCTTCCCAAGAAGATTGTTACGACGATGGAGAATTTCGGTTATCACACCAATGGTATAAACAGCTATAAATACGAAGGCTCCACAATCGTACTCGATTCTCTACTGGGGGTAAAATATTCGGTATACAGAACGGACAAGGCCAAAGAAACCTTGAGAAAGCCTATCTATACCAAGGATAAGCTCACCGTTTATGAAAATCCGTATGCCGCATCCATTGCCTACATGGCTCCGGACGCCATGAAAAATTGGAGCAGTAAGTACTCTGCGCCCTTTCCCGTACAGAAAAGCCTCGTTGAAAATCTGACCGGTGTGAAGCACGTATTTGCAGTGATAGGCCTGGAGGCCGGAACGTTGACCAACGCGACCATATCTGTAAAAGATGCCTATCACTTCAACTTCTCACGTACCGATAAGAGCAAGGAATCCAGAATCTCAATCAAATTAAAAGACACGGACAACCGGATTGTAAGTTTTTATCTCGAAACAAAGCCGAATCTGATCGATTACGGCTATGTGATGGTAGGGGACAAGAGAATCGATTTCAACGCCAAACGGTCGACCTTGATGAATGTTGGCTTCTGTGAAGCAGGTAAAACGGTTACAGTTGAGCTGGTCTATAAAAAGGATTCCAATGTAAATGGCAGCTTCGGTATTTTTGCCAATGTACTGGATGAAGCAAAATTTAAAGAGGCCATGGAGATTGTCAAGAACCAATCCATGGAGGTCGAGCAGTTTAAGGACACGATGGTAAAAGGCTCGATTAATGCAGAGAAATCTGGTATACTGTTTACAACGATTCCTTATCACGAGGGATGGAGTGTCAGGGTGGACGGGCAGCGGGTCGAGACGTATGCTATTGATGAAGGGTTTCTCGCATTTGACGTAAGTGAGGGCGAGCATACGATCCGGATGGACTACATGACGCCGATGTTCCCTCTGGGAGCCGGCATAACAGCTGTTTCAATGATCATTATACTTCTGGGGATCATCTTCAGATCAAAGTATTTCCGCTGATACATGTTACGGAAAATAAGCAGCTGCGGAGTGACTAATTTAATGTAAGGTTGGATAGGTATGAAAAAGGTTTCAACCATTTTGATCATAATAGGCATATTGGTGGCGCTAAGCCCGTTCGCAGGCAGGCTGTACATGTATTATAATGAAAACAGGCTGCTTACGGAATGGTACAACAGCGAGAACGCAGCCGACGCCGAGGCGGCTGCAGCCAGTGAAGCCGATCCGGAGGAAGAGTTTCACCAGCTGCAGGACGCCTTTAGAGTCGATGCACGCAATATACGCAGACCGGTTGCGGAGGATACTGCCCAGACTACTTCAGAGCAGGGCATCGCTGCGAATGAAAGCGGTTCTGCTGGCGAACCCGCGAGTCCGGCGGCAGGTTCCCCGGTAAGCAAGCCAAAGCAAAAACCGGCAGAGCAGCAGACTGTGCTGGGTGTCATAAAAATTGACAAAATCAAGGTCAAATATCCCATTGTGGAAGGCGTAAAAGAATCCAACCTCAAGCAGGCCATAGGACACATACCGGGCACGGCAGGATTGGGACAGCCGGGGAACTGCGCCCTGGCAGGGCATAGGAACTACACCTTCGGCCGTTATTTTAACCGTCTGGATGAGCTGAAGGTAGGAGATTTGATTTCTGTTTCCACAAAGAAGGAAGAGTTTATTTACAAAGTGTACGAAAAATTGGTTGTGACCCCGGACGATGTTTCAGTCATTAAAGGGGGAAAGGACGATACGATATTGACGCTGATCACCTGTACGCCAATATATATTGCCACACACAGACTGATCGTCCATGCCAGGCTGGAGAATAAAATACTGCTTGAGCCCTGACAAAATAACAGGCAGGACGTTTTTGCAATTTTAGCAAATTATTCTATAAGGATATTGATTTTTATCGTTTATTCTGCTAGTATATTGGTATAATCTACATATAATTATAAGTTGAGCTTTTCAACGACAACGGCAAACCGGCTGAAAGACCGGGACGCAAAGCTACAGGGCCTGATTGCAGATACATATCTGCAAAATGGCAGCCAGTTACCGAAAGGAAAGTTTTTTGTTTCTAAAAATCCGAAGCGTACTGAAAAGCTCTGAAAACTAGATAAAGTTATTGTTGAGGCAACTTTTCAACGATAAAGGCAAACCGGCCGAAAGACCGGGACGCAAAGCTACAGGGCCTGATTGCGGATACATATCTGCAAAATGGCAGCCAGCTACCGAAGGGAGAGTTTTTTATGAAGAAGCTTTTAGTATCATTCATCATATCAGCAGCCATTCTGCTTAATATTTCTGCGACATATGCAACAGACCTCAAGCCGGCATCACCGTTCAACATGGAAAAGCTGGACTCCGGCATCGTTACCGTCAGCTATCAGGCTGATAAAAACAGCAAGCTTAAAGTGATGATCGAAAAAAGCGGTAAGAAAATCACTTACAACTTAAGGGGCGACGGAATGGTTGAAAGCTTCCCGCTCCAGTTGGGTGACGGCGAATACAAGGTCAGTGTGCTGCAGAACATCGAAGGCAACAAATACCGGTACATATCCACAGAAAACATAAAGCTGGATCTGGAGGATGATAAAAAGGTATATCTGGCATCGGTTCAGAATATCAACTGGAACAGCAAAATGACGGCGATCAAAAAGGCTGCGGAGCTCACGAAGGGATTAAAAACCGACAGCCAGAAAATAAATGTGATTTACCAGTACCTTGTAAACAATATTTCCTACGACTACGACAAGCTTGCCACGCTGAACAGTGACTACCTGCCGAACATTGACAGGACACTGGCCAGCGGCAGAGGAATATGCTACGATTATGCATCCACCTTCGCTGCAATGCTTAGAAGCCAAGGCATTCCGGCAAAACTAGTAAAGGGTTATTCGCCGGATGTGGACGGTTACCACGCATGGAATGAGATTTACAACAGCGAAACCGGAAAATGGATGACGGTGGACTCGACATACGATGCACAGATGAAGGCCGCGAAAGTAAAATATACGATGGTCAAAAACAGCAGCAAATTCACAAAGGTGTACGAATACTAAAATACAAACCACAACAGAAACAGCAGCATGGACGACATGAGGCTGTTTTTTTGTTGCCCGCGGAAATTTACGCTATCTAAAAAAAATAAATTGACATAATGCTGAATACGGGAATATAATTATGTTGGTTATTAATGGATAGGATTCAAACGCCGTTATAATCAGTGTTTTTGAGAGAAATTCCAAGTGATCCGGTGACTTTAAGACTATATTT